>CBDUPU010000013.1:0-19858 GCA_965369185.1 uncultured Rhodospirillales bacterium | reverse complement strand
TGCAAGGCGGAAAAGCAGGCTGATGGCAGCTACAAGCTGACCGGCCAGAAAATCTATATCACCTATGGCGAGCACGATTTCACTGACAATATCGTCCATATGGTGCTGGCCCGCACTCCGGACGCGCCGGAAGGTTATAAGGGCATTTCGATGTTTCTCGTCCCGAAATTTATTCCCGATGAGAATGGCAATCCCGGTGAGCGCAATGATGCATGGTGTGTCGGGATCGAGCACAAGATGGGCATTCATGCCTCGCCGACTTGCACGATGCAGTATGGCGATAAGGGCGGCGCAATCGGCTACCTGATCGGCAAGGAAAATGAGGGGCTGAAAAATATGTTCATTATGATGAACAATGCCCGTCTCGGTGTTGGTATTCAGGGCGTCGGCGTGGCCGAGCGCGCCTACCAAAAAGCGCTTTCCTATGCCAAAGAGCGCGTGCAAGGAACCCGGATCGATAACAAGGACGGCGATCGCGTCGCGATTATCGAGCATCCGGATGTGCGCAGGATGCTGCTGGCGATGCGGGCGCAGGTCGAAGCGGGAAGGGCGCTGGCGCTGGAGGCGGGGGTGGCCTTTGACCTCGCCAAAACAGGCGATGCGGAAGCGGCTGCCAAGGTTAATTTGCTCACCCCGATTGTTAAGGCATGGTGCACCGATATGGCCAATGAGGTCGCAGGCCTCGGGGTGCAGGTGCATGGCGGTATGGGCTTTATCGAAGAAACCGGCGCCGCCCAGTACGTTCGCGATGCCAGAATTCTAACGATTTATGAAGGCACGAACGGCGTGCAGGCGCAGGATTTGCTCGCCCAGAAACTCAAGCGTGATAACGGCAAGGCGATGCAGGCATGGCTGGCGGAGGCGCGTGAAGCGATTGCCGGGCAGGCCGCCGGTTCAGATGTAATGCAAAGGGCGTTAAGTGAAGCGCTTGATGCGCTGGGCGAGGCTACTGAACTGATGCTGAGTGCCGATCTTGCTGCTGCGGCGGCGGTCAGCGTGCCTTATTTGAGATTGTTCGGTACTGCCGCTGCCGGCGTGATGCTTTATCGTTCCGCGGTGGCGGCGCACACTATGGCGCAGGGGGGCTCTCAAGATAATTTCTACAGCGCAAAAATTATCACGGCGCAGTTCTTTGTATCCCATCTTTTGCCGGCTTGCCACGGGCATTTGGCAACAATTCGCAGCGGGGCTGACTGCGTCGCCGCCATGCAGGACAGTATGTTCGAACGATAGGTGACAGAGGGGCGTGATTTAAAGGCCTGGCCTTTTAACGCGCCGGATTTTTGCTTCCCGGCATGGGGCTGGGCAGGCCTTTATCGCTGCATTCCAGCGTTGATCTGCTGGCGATATTGGTCACATTCGGCATGTGCGCGCGTGGGTCCTGCATATAGAGTTTAGCAAAAGTATTGGCGTAGCAGGTGCAGAATTCCTCTAGTCCAAACCGCATGGCCTGTGCGTAGTAGCTGTTGCAACGTTTATAGGCATACCCAGCCACTCCCGGCTCGTTGGGGCATTTTGAAGCGAGCCTGTCTGCCACAGTAATCGGATTCAGGTTCGGATCGTAATTTATAACCCTTTCGCTCCAGAATTCTGCCGAAAGGCAGCGGCAATCATGAAAGTTTGCAAACATGCTTTGGCGGTTGCAGTAATCGTGCACTTCCGTTGCTTCCGCGATCAGCCTTTCCTGCTCATCGGGGGGGAGCTGCTTGTATATCTCTTCGGCGCTGGGGCCTTGCTTTTCCTCTTTGCGCGGCATCAGGAAGTCTTGCGCCTGCGCCGTGCTTGCGGCAAGCATGCAAAGTTGGCTGAGCATAAGCACAGTTATCAGGCCGATAAAAATACGAATTTGTTTGTTCATTCAAGAAATTCCTGTTTGCTTCTTTCTTATGGTAGCACAAAAGCGCGATAGCAATGAAGTGGGCAAGTATGATCCGGATAAGTAAAAGGCCGGTTGCCCGGCCTTTTGGAAGTCGTTGCTATGAAGGCGCTTATCGACCGTATCAGGCGCTCGCGCGCTCTTGTGCCGGCTTGTCGTCCTGACCGCGAATTTTGTGCCACAGTCCCTGAATATCAAAGCCGCCTTTTGACATTTCGTTCGCTGCCGGACGGTTTTCGTTCTCGCCACGCATTTTGCGAACGGCACCGCTTTTTGCGCGCTGCTCCATTTGCATGCGGCGTTCACGGGCGCGGCGCTCACGGTCCTTAAGCTCTGCCTTAAGCTCTTCGGCCTGCTTCTGACTGTATTGGCTGGTCAGCAGCGTTTGCTGTGCTTGTTTTTGCCATTGGTCGCGCTGCTCTTTAAGGTCGGAGACTTGCTCTTGCGTGGCGTCAAGCTGGTCTTCGAGCATCCGGATGCGCATTTTCATCCGCTCCATCTCCAGCATTTGGGTGGCTTTTTCGATCTCGGCTTCAACGGCTTTCTGGTCTTTGCTTTCTGATTCCTGCGGGATCAGGCCAAAAGCCCGGTCCAGTTCGGAAACGTCGATGACGCGACGGTCATTAGAGTCCATTTCATAGGATATCTTGCCGCTTTTCATCGCGCGCTGGATAGTTGATTTAGATTTGCCGGTTAATTCGGCAGCACGTTGTGCCCCTACCTTTGCCATGGGTCACCCCTCCTTGGTGGTTTTTGTTACATCTTTCATGTTCCGGCCCACGCGGCCGGTTATCCGTCTTTTGAACGGTAGTACTCTGAAAGTCTATTTCTTGCCTTTACCTTCTGCTTCAAGGCGTTCGTTCAGTAGCGAGGTCAGCCTCTGCCACTGGGCGCCTGAGAAGAGGTGGGCATACAGGAATGGCAGCCAGCCTTTTTTACGCCATTCCATAAAATCCGCATCCGAAAGTTCGGCCAGCTTTTGTTCGTTAATGATGCGGAAACCTGAGAAATTGATTTTTTTGCCGTCGCCGACATTAATTTCTGCCTGACGGTCAACCAGCAGGCCGCTTGCAGCGAGCGCCTTGCTGAATTCGACTGTCTGTTGCGCGGCGGCGTGATAGGACTTGCAGAATTCCAGTGCGTTTTTCGCAAGCTGGGTCGGTTCGCCTTGATCGCTAAAGAATCTCTGGTCGCTCTGCTCGTTGACAATCTCCTCGTTCTGATCGACGCAGAGTGTAAGCTGGTCGCTGTCAGGAACTTCTGAGAAAATGAAAGGGTAACGGCGGATATAGGCCGGAATGTAGGTGTTGCGCTGCCATTCGCCTTTGCTGTCTACAAACAGATTTTCGTTATCGCGCAGACCGACCAGCGCCACAGGCGTCGCGTTGTCGTCGGGGCTGAAAGCGATGGGGTAGAAATGGCAGATTTGCGGCATTTCGATCATATTGATCGGCACGGCGTTCACCCCTTTGGTAAAGCCAAGGCCGAAATCTTTTTTCAGGCCGAGCTTAACGTGTTTCTTGGCATCGAGCGGCACAGGCTGTTTATAGAACAGCGGCATGTTGCCAGCGCCGGTCGGCGGAGTGGCTTCTTTTACTGCAGCTTCGTCTTTTGCCATTACAAATTCCTTTTGAAAAACGATCTAACTAAATGTCTTGTCTATACAAACTTTGCTGTTTACTCAAGCAAACTTAGCCTCTAAAGGCAATGATTTTTGAATTCCGGAAAAGCCTTTTCCCCTAATTCTTTGTCGCCGAGGCCGATACAGGCGTTCATTCTGCTGGTGGGCTTGTTATATAAACGCTCTTGTCCCGAGTTGATCTCTATAACAATGCCGCCGGCATTTTTCAGGATCAGTGAGTCCGGGGCGTAGTCCCAGCTGTACCCGTTGCCGTTTTCCAGTGAAACGTCGCTGCCGCAATCAAGGTAGGCATCCGCTTCGCCGCGGGCAACAGCCATGAAGAACGCGGTTTTGCAATGGCCGTCGGCATCTTCGCGTTTTGGGATGGCCAGATTGCGCAGTGCGAGCTTTGCGCGCGCCGCTACATAGGCGTCGGGATTGCTGTGCAGGCGATTAAAGACAGTGGTCAGCTCGCCTTTTTGCGGTGCTTTGCGCGTGGCGATGGTTTCGACGGGGGCATTGCTCTTTTGCCGGAACGGTTTTCCGCCGTCCCAGGAAAAGTACATGGTGTCATTGCCCGGCTGGTATATTACACCGAGTACCGGCTTGAAGTTCTCGATCAGGGCGATTTTTACAAAAAACGGATCAACGCCGTTGATAAAACCCTTTGTCCCGTCCAGCGGATCGACCGTCCAAAAAGCTTTGCCACCCTCGATTTCCGGGTGGGTTTCATTTTCTTCTGAAATGATCGGGATATCGGGAGAAAGCGTTTTTAGCCGCTTGAGAATGTGTCTGTGCGATGCGTGGTCGGCTTCTGTGACCGGCGACCCGTCCTGTTTGATGGTGATGTCTGCGCCATGTTGGCTGTAATACATTAAAATGGCACCGGCTTCACGCGCGATCGCCTGCACATGCGGCAGAAATCTTTCTAATTGTCTTTTGGGTATATTGTTCACCCTCGCACCTCAGACTTTCTATAATTTTAAAAAGGGATAGCACGGAGGTGAATTGCGGATCAAGAAAGTTATGGATAGTCGCGTGAAAGAAAGGGTTTCACGGCCTGACAAACTGCGCTAAGCTCCGCCCCGAGCAAGCATATTGGCAATAATTTGCAATAAGAGAGGCAAGAAAATGCGTATTGCGATGGTTGGTACCGGTTACGTTGGTCTGGTTTCAGGAACTTGTTTTGCAGAGTTCGGTATCGATGTCGTTTGCGTCGATAAGGACAAGTCCAAGATCAAGCGTTTGAAAAAAGGCGAAGTGCCGATTTACGAGCCCGGGCTTGAAGATTTGCTCGAGCGCCAGATCAAGGGCAAACGTATTACCTTTACCACAGATCTCGGCGATGCCGTTAAAGACGCTGACGCCGTTTTTATTGCAGTCGGAACCCCGCCGCGCCGTTCTGACGGTCATGCTGATCTTACTTTTGTTTATGATGCCGCGCGCGAAATCGCCGCCCATATTCAGGATTATACGGTGATTGTGACGAAATCGACTGTACCGGTCGGCACGGCCCGCGAAATTGAGCGTATTATCCGCGAAGAAGCGCCGGATGCGGATTTTGATGTTGCCTCGAACCCGGAATTTTTGCGCGAAGGCGCTGCGGTTAATGATTTCATGCGCCCGGACCGCGTTGTTGTCGGGACTTCTTCCGAACGTGCACAGAAGGTCTTGCAAGAGGTTTACCGCCCGCTTTATTTGAATGAAACCCCGATCGTTTTCACGAGACGCGAAACGGCGGAAATCATTAAATATGCGGCAAACGCGTTTCTTGCGACCAAGATTACTTTTATTAATGAAATTGCTGATCTGTGTGAAAAGGCCGGCGGTGATGTCCAGACCGTTGCCAAGGCGCTTGGGCTTGATGGTCGGATCAGCCCCAAATTTCTTCACGCCGGACCGGGCTATGGCGGTTCCTGTTTTCCCAAAGATACGCTGGCTTTGGCGCAGACAGGGCAAAAGCTCGGCTCGCCGCAGCGCATTGTTGAAACGGTAGTGGCCGTCAATGACGCCCGCCAGGAAAGCATGGCGCAGCGCGTAATCGATGCCTGTGGTGGTGATGTCAAGGGTAAGCGTATTGGTGTGCTGGGTGTTGCTTTCAAGCCGAATACCGATGATGTGCGCGATGCGCCGAGTTTGAAGATTATTCCTATACTGCAAAAGGCAGGGGCAACCATTGCTGCTTATGATCCTGCGGCGATGGAGCAGGCGCAGCGCCACCTTTCCGATGTTGACTGGAAAAAAGAGCCTTACACCGTTGCGGAAGGCGCCGAGGCGCTTGTGATTATTACCGAGTGGAATGAATTCCGCGCCCTTGATCTTGAGCGTATTGGCGGTCTTATGAAGCAAAAATGCTAGATCGACTTGCGCAATATTTACAAGGTTAGTGAAATGGAGCAAAGCGGTTTTCACTATGTTTCTATTGGGCGGCCTGTGGTCAAGCCTGTGCAGGATGCTGCCTTGCGTGAGGTTTCCAACGGTTAGCGCTTGCTTTTTGATGTAGGCAGGTCGTAAACTTATTACCGTCTTTAGACTCTAAGGAGTTCCCTCGTGTACCAGTATCTTGATGATCTTGAATCACGTTCAATCTATATTTTGCGTGAAGCCTATAACCGTATCGACCCGCTTGTCATGCTCTGGTCGATCGGCAAGGACTCTAACGTTCTTTTGTGGCTAATACGCAAGGCCTTTTATGGCCGCATTCCATTCGATGTCGCGCAGCTTGATACCGGGATGGAGCTTGATGAAGTTTATGCTTTTCGTGACGAGCTTGTGAAAGATTGGGAAATTCCGCTGAAGGTGCAGCTCTGCCCGCCGGAAGAGGAGATGGATAAAACCCTGCCGCCGGCAACCCGTGCCGCGACCCGCAAGACAGAAGGCCTGCGTAATCTGTTGCGGGATGGCAAATATGCCGGTGTCATTGCCGGAATTCGCCGTGATGAGCAATCGACCCGCGCCAAGGAGCGTGTTTTTTCACCGCGCACGCTTGATGGCGACTGGGATTTTAAAGATCAGCCTGCCGAATTCTGGGACCAGTATAAAACCGAAGTGCCCGAAGGCTGCCATGTGCGCATTCACCCGCTGCTGCACTGGACGGAGATAGATATCTGGCGCTATACGCAGCGTGAAAATATTCCGGTTGTGCCGCTTTATTTTGCCCGTGATGGCAAGCGTTATCGTAGTCTTGGCGAGAAAAATATTACCTTCCCTGTTGCTAGCGAAGCCTCCAATATTGACGAGATTATTCACGAACTTGAAACCACCAAAACTGCCGAGCGCGCAGGCCGGACGATGGACAGCGAAACAGAAGATAGTTTCGAAAAATTGCGCGCGAAAGGGTACATGTAGGCGATGTTTCCAGAAGGTGCGTGTTTACATACTCTTCAGACAGACATACCCCGGCGCAGGACGGGTTCTTTGAAATAGAGGAAAACGGAAAATACTATGAACGCTCTGGCTAAAATTCCCGGAAAAAATCAGCGTCATCAACAATTGCGTGTCGTTATTGTCGGCCATGTTGATCATGGTAAATCGACCCTGATTGGCCGCTTGCTTTACGATACCGACAGCCTGCCGGACGGGAAGGCCGAAGAGATAGAGAAGGTCAGCGCCCGGCGCGGTGCGGATGCGGTTGAATGGTCGTTTGTTCTCGACGCGTTTCAGGCCGAGCGTGATCAGGCCGTAACCATTGATACAACCCAGATCTGGTTTTCGACCGAAGCGCGCGACTATGTCATTATTGACGCGCCCGGTCATCGCGAGTTCTTGAAAAACATGGTTTCCGGGGCTGCTGCTGCCGATGCTGCCGTGCTCGTGGTTGATGCTGCGGAGGGAATGCAGGAACAAACCCGCCGCCATGCCTATCTTTTGCATTTGCTTGGCTTGCGTCAGGTCGCGGTGGTGATCAACAAGATGGATATGGCGAAATACGATACGGAGCGATTTAATGCTGTCGCAAAGGAGGTTGTCACCTACCTCAAGTCAATCGGCCTGACCCCGCAGCATATCGTGCCGATCTCTGCCCGCCACGGCGATATGATTTCTGCCCGCGGCGAAAATATGAATTGGTATCAAGGGAAAAGCCTGGTCGAAATTCTTGATAGTTTCGAAGTGGCCGCCCCGCCGGTTGCCCGCTCGCTGCGTTTTGCGGTGCAGGACGTTTACCGCCATAATGATGAGCGCATTATCGTTGGCCGTATTGAAACCGGTATTATGCGCAAGGGCGATACATTGTTCTTCTCGCCGACCAATGAAAAGGCCGTGGTGAAATCCATCAGGGTCTGGCCGCCCAATAGTGACAAAGTCGAAGCCCATGCCGGGGAATCTGTCGGCTTTACGCTTGATGAGAAAATATTCGTCGAACGCGGCCACATTGCCAGCCATGAGAAAAACCCGCCAATGCTCTCGAACGTGCTGCGCGCCAATATTTTCTGGCTTGGCCACGAGCCGTTGGTTGTCGGTAACAGCTATAAAATCCGTTACGCCACTCATGAGGCGATGGTCACTGTGCAATCGATTGACAAGGTCATCGATACGCAGGATCTCGCGCAGGATGACTCAAGCTCTGGCGTTGTCCGCAATGCGGTTGCCGAGGTGACGCTGCGTGCCCGTAACTTGCTGCCGGTTGATCCGTACATTGACAACTTCCGGATGGGGCGTCTCGTCCTGTATGACGGTTACGATATTGTTGGTGGCGGTACAATCAATATGGAAGGCTATGCTGACCAGCGCCGCATGATGAAACCGGTCGCGGATAATATCTACGCTGTCAGCCATTTGACCAGCTATGCCGAGCGTGTAAAACGTCAAAAACACCATGGCGGTGTGTTCTGGTTTACCGGACTGTCCGGTGCCGGAAAATCGACCCTCGCCATGCTGGTGGAGAGCGAACTGTTCAAAAGAGGCTTTAACACCTACGTTCTGGACGGCGACAATGTTCGTCACGGCCTGTGCGCCGATCTCGGCTTTTCGCCGGAAGACCGGGCGGAAAATATCCGCAGGGTAGGGGAAGTGGCCGCGCTGATGACGTTTTCGGGGCAAATTGTAATTTCGGCCTTTATATCCCCTTATCGCGCCGATCGGGAACGCGCGCGCACGGCGATACCTGAGCGTTTTCATGAAATCTATGTGAAGGCGGATCTGGCGACGTGCGAAAAGCGCGATCCGAAGGGGCTTTATAGAAAGGCGCGTGAAGGCAAGATCAGCGATTTCACCGGTATCGATTCACCTTATGAACCTCCTGAAAACCCGGATCTTGTCGTGGATACGCAGAGCAGTGATATCGATAGCTGCGTACGGCAAATTATTTCCTATATCGAGCAGATAGTGGCGCTGGAAAAAGAAGGTGATACAATACAGGGCAGGCGAGAAAAAGTTATCGCCGAATAACGCATCATTCTTCTTTTAAGGTCCCCAAAGAATGGCCTCCCCCTCATTCGGAGAACAGCTGGATAAGCACCATGGATTTGGACCGGGGTTTGATTTTTGCCGCCTGATATTGGCTTTTTCGGTTGTGACCTGGCACAGTATCGGTGTTGTCTCCGGCCCGGTTGACCTTGATTCAACGCCCGGCGCATGGATGGCCAATTTCTGGATATTGCCCATGTTTTTCGGCTTGAGCGGGTTTCTGGTAGCCAGCAGCGCGCATCGACTTGATCTGCGTAATTTCCTCTTTAACCGGGGCATGAGGATTTTTCCTGCGCTGATTGTGGAGGTGCTGCTTTCGGCGCTTATTTTGGGGCCAATCCTGACGGCTGTTTCTTATCGCGAATATTTCAGTGGTGCTGAATTTTTTCAATATTTTCTGAATATCATCGGGGTGGTGCAATACCAGCTTCCGGGCGTGTTTGAAGAAAATCCGTTGCCCGGGATTGTAAACGGGTCGCTCTGGACGATCCCTGCTGAAATGACCTGCTATATTTTGATCTCGATTTTTATCGCGTCAAAAGCTCTCGGCAACGTTCGTGTTTTATTCGGGGCGATGGTTGGGTATCTGGTCGCCGCTTTCATATTTCATTTTCTGGTGTCGGCGCAAGATGCAACGCCTGCGGGCATTCTCGGCTTTTTTGCAGGCTTTGTTATTGTGACCCAGAACGGATTGGCTTTAATTCCCTGTTTCATTGCCGGGATCATGATATATGTCGGCCGATACAAAATTAGATATTCCGGAAAAATAGCGGTCGCGGCCGTTGCGATTATTGTCGGCGCGGCATTAATAGGCGACCGGTCATGGATATACCACCCGCTGTTCAACCTGATTATTGATCCGCTGCTTGTTTACATCATTGTGTTTCTGGGGCTGAGCAAGTTACCGAAGCTCCCGCTTTTCTCGACAGGGGATTATTCTTACGGTATTTACTTATACGGTTTTCCTATTCAGCAAACGTTGATAATGCTCATGCCCGGCCTGTCAATTCCGGTACATTTGTTCCTGAGCATGCTGTGTGTCACGGTTTTTGCCGCTTTTTCGTGGCACTGTATTGAAAAGCCGGTGCTGCGTTTAAGGAAAAACTTTGCTGTTATCAAAAGAAAAAAGGTGAATGAGGATGGTGTCTCAAATGTCTGAACGTCTGCTTGCGCATCCTGCGGCGCTTTGCAATATGCTAAAACGTATCGCGCGCGAAGCCGGTGAGGTGACGCTGGATTATTTTGAGGAAGTGGGCTTTACCGGCTCGACCGAAAAAGCCGACGGTTCGCCTGTAACTATCGCGGACCAAAAGGCGGAAGCAATCATCGAGAAGGCGCTCGCCGATATTACGCCTGATGTGCCGATGGTCGGCGAGGAGGCGAGTGCCGAGGGTCGGATCCCCGACCTTACCGGATGCGATTACTTCTGGCTGGTGGACCCGCTTGACGGCACCAAGGAATTTATCTCCGGCAGCGGCGATTACACGGTTAATATCGCGCTCATTCATAAAGGCGTGCCGCTGGTCGGTGTTGTTTACGCTCCCGTGCGGGGAGAGCTTTATGCAGGAAGCGGCCCCGGTACGGCTGTCCGCTATCTTGAAGAAAGTGATAAAGAAAAGCCGATCCATGTGCGCAAGCCGCCTTCGGAAGGGCTGACGGTTGTCGCCAGTGCCAATCATGGCGACCCTGAAAAGCTGGACAGGTTTTTGCAGGGCTATAAAGTTGCCAAACTGATAAAACGCGGCAGCTCGCTGAAGATCTGTGCCGTGGCCGCCGGAAAGGCTGATTTGTACCCGCGTCTTGGCCCGACCTGTGAATGGGATACGGCTGCCGGTGATGCTGTTCTGCGCTCTGCAGGCGGCATCATTACGGATTTGCAGGGAAATGATTTTATTTACGGGAATAGCGGCCGCAAGTTTTTGAATACGGATTTTGTCGCATGCGCCGAGCAGCTAAGAGTATCGCCCGAAAGCGATGAGGAAGAATAAAAGCTCGCTATTCAGATATGTGGCTTAGTTGTAGCACTGAGCCACAAGCAGGCCGAGCACCGAATTCAGGCCGGAAATGTCATGCACGACCGTTTGCGCCAGATCGTTCGGCGGCGTCAGTTGCAGAATAAGCCGGTCATTCTTGCGCATTTGCTTTACGAATTCTACAGAATCAGGGGTAAACAGGGCGTTTCCGTCGGTAGAAAGCTCCCAGTCCATAACCTGTTTGTCGTCAGTGCCGAGCTGCAAGGCAATAGGAAACGTTTTTGCGCCGACCCTGTAGGGCGCGATTTGGGTTTTCCAGTCGAGATAAACATCGGTGTGGCCGGACTTGCATTTGATCACAAGCGTTGGCCGGCGCGCCGCGCCTGTTCTTGAGATGACGTCTTCGGTCGCATCGTTTTTCAAATAGATGACCTCTTCGCCTGCGGCATTACGCCTTTTGGTGACTTCCCAGAAGCCGTATTTATCAAGGATTTCTCCCTCGCGGGCGGCTTGTTCTTCAGGAACGTATCCCATGCGGGAAGCCAGATCGTCATAGCATGTCAGACGACTGATGCGGCTTTTCATCGCAGCGCAGGTCTTTACAATGTCGTTGATGCTCAACTGCTCAGCGGAATATGCTGGCTGTGGCTGGCTTGTTAGCAGCAAGGCGCTAAGTGCGAGTGCTGGTAGAAAAGAGTAGCTAGCCCGTCGGGCTAAGGTTTTAAATATGCTCATTTTCATTCTATCTCACGCCTGTTATCGGGCCGATATGTATCAGCATCCAGTTTACCGACATTTTCAAAAACAGTACAGTTCCGTCCGCCGTTTTTTGCTTCATAGAGCGCTTTATCCGCGCGGTCCAGAACGCTTTGAACACTGTAATCCCCGGGTTCGATGAGCGCGCCGCCAATCGAGGTTGTGATATCCAGTTGCAGATCTTTGGTCTCGCACTTGATTGGGGTGTCCGCGATCGAACGGCGCAGGCGTTCGGCGATGAATTTTGCACGCTCTATAGGAACATCGGGCAGGATCGCAACGAATTCCTCGCCCCCCAGGCGGCAAACAAGGTCAAAACCGCGTAAATTATCGCGCAGGCGATCGGCGAATGTCTTGATGACCTCATCGCCGACAACGTGACCGTATGTATCATTCACTTGTTTAAAGTGATCGATATCAAGAATAAGGACCCCGACATTCTTGCCCGTTTCCTGATTATCATCGAGCTTTTTCTGCAAGTGGACTTCCAGATAGCGCCGGTTAAACAGGCCTGTGCCACCGTCGCGTACTGCCATTTCCAGACTGTTTTCATATGAATCCCGCAGCCGTTTTTGAAAGCGCTTGCGGCGGATCTGGGTGCGGGCGCGGGCAAGCAGTTCGTTCCGGTCAATCGGCCGCATAATATAATCATGCGCGCCGATTTCGAGGCCGCGCGCGATGCGCTCAAGGTCGTCTTCCGTCGCGACCATGATGATCGGTACCGAACGGGTGCGCTCATTAGAACGCAAATGCGAGCAAAGCCTGAGCCCGTCTTCTTTTTTCATGTTAAGGCTAACAATCAGCAAGTCGAAATCATGTTGTGAAGCGTATTCCATCGCTTTCATGCCACTGTCAACCGGCACGACATTGTCATTATCGCGGTGCAGGGTTTCGGTGATTTTATCGCTTTCGAAGTTCTGGTCTTCAATCACCAGCACACGGGCGTGATCGACCGGCTCGTCCATAACGCTTTTACTGTCATCGATGACACCAAGTTGCGATGCTGTGCTTTCCCGCGCCCGCCATTCATCAATCGTCATTTTCAGGCGCACAAGCGAACTGACACGCGCCATCAGCGCGATATCATTGACCGGCTTGCTGAGAAAATCGTCTGCGCCTGCTTCCAGCCCACGCACCTTGTCAACCGCATCGGTCAGGGCGGTGACCATGACAACCGGAATATGCGCCAGCGCCGGGTTGCCTTTGATCCGCTTGCAAACTTCAAATCCGTCCATGCCGGGCATCATAACGTCCAGCAGGATCAGGTCAGGGCTGTCCTGTTCTGCTTTTATCAGGGCCTCTTCGCCGCTCGTTGCCGTCAGCACGTCGTAATACTCGCTGCTCAGTTTGGCTTCGAGCAACTTAACGTTCGGCAGAATGTCATCTACAACCAGTACACGGGCAGACATGGTTTACTCTCTTGCTACTTAATTCAGGTATTTCTCAATTACTTCGATAAAGCCGGTTACAGAAATCGGTTTGGAAATGTAATCCTCGCAGCCGCCTTCCCGGATTTTCTGTTCGTCCCCCTTCATGGCAAAGGCCGTTACGGCAATCACCGGGATATGTTTAAGCTCTTCATCTTCTTTAAGCCATTTGGTCACATCAAGCCCCGACACTTCCGGAAGCTGGATGTCCATTAAAATAAGGTCGGGTTTTTCACGTCGGGCAAGATCGAGAACTTCGTTGCCGTTCTTCGTTTCCAGCGTCGCGTAGCCATGCGCTTCCAGAAGATCGTGGAAAAGCTTCATGTTCAGTTCGTTGTCTTCAACAATCAGTACTGTTTTTGTCATTGTCCCCTCAAGGGCCGGATGCCCCGCTGTAAGATGATACTATCCCAATCTCTTTGCCAAAGAGTTAAATTTAAAGGGATTTTTTTAGACTGTCGATAGTCTTGGCCTGCCGTGTTTATTGTAAGCTTTGATAATTAATTTGAGTAAAGATGTGCAAACAGGTTGTCTTGCTCGTTCGTTACGGAGCTTTGGTTTGACGCGGTCCGCATTTCTCGGATTCGAGTTTTTCAAGGGCGGTTAGCTTCTGGGTGACGGAAAAGTCCCTGTATTCGACCAGCATGTCACTTATGACACCGTTCTCATGAAAGTTAACATCCATTTCATATTCCGCGTCCGTGCTGACCTCGCCAAGAGGAAAAAATGCCATACGCACTTTCCAGGCGGGCGTGTTGATCAGTGCGGGGTCTATTTCCGGCGTATTCTTAACGTCTTTGTTGATGCTGATTTTCTTGCCGATAAAGGCGTTGATTTCAACCGGCCCGTCCTCGTCGCTGCCATCAAAGACGGTGGCGCTATAGAATTTTTTGCCTTCTTGCGCAAGACGCAGAATTTCAAGGCTGTGCGCCATCGGAAACAGTGCGTCCGGCTTCAGATCATAGCTGATGCCTTCGGGAATCGAGTAAAGCGCTTCGCCGCCTTGCCCCGGGCTCATTTCCGCGCGGCCGCGAATTTCCTGATATAGCTCGCCGTTACGCTTGCGGCGGGACGTAAAGTCAAAACTGCTGCCGTCATATGTCTCATAAGTGGAAAAGTCGCTGGTAATACGGATCGGCGGGCTGTCCGCATATTCGTAAAACAGGTTAAAGCGATGGTCTGTTGTCCATGCCTCGCAGCCAAGGCGCCATTCGTAAAACATCTGGCCGCTAATATTCAGGATCTGGCTGCCGCTGCTTTTGGAAACCATCTCTATGTCATAGAGCGCTTTATGCGGCACCATTTGTTCTTTTAGGGTCTTGCTGCCAAGCGTGAGCAACCCCGCCTCTGCCGTACCGGTAAGGGCAAAGGTAAGAAGGATTGCTGAAATAAATTGTCCGCAAAGGCGCATAAAATTCCCGATCTTCATTACGTTACATATATATAGCGAACATATCGCAGAAGCCAGCCAAGAAAAACCAAAACCCTGCCTCGCCCGTATGCCCGGTACTCGGCAAAAAGGGACAGGGTTCTCCCGGTACGCTAGGTAAAAATGACCGCCGCTCCAAAATTGCCGCCCGCCCTGCCTCTGGAGAATGGGAGCCTGCAAAGAGCTATCTATCTGAAATATAACAAAATAATTCAAAAAAAGAAACTGGCACGACTTTCGCAATGATTAGTTTCGGGAACGGTCACTCTCTCTCCAATCACAAAGATCGTCCCGGTTGAACAAATGACTAGGGTGGAAGGTAAGAATAATGACAACGGACTTGATAAATTACAGTCACTTGGACAAGGCAGTCGTTCCGGCGGGCGCTGCATTGATCCGTGAAATATTCAGGGGCGACATGCGCCGGGTTGAAATGCCTGTTGTGCGCAGCAATGCAGAGGCCGACAAGCTGCTAAAGCTTATGGAACAGCAGGCGCTTGAAAAGGATGGCCATAAACGTGCCATGGGCGCAACGGCTGCGCTGCTGAAATATGCCCAGAAGATGATTGAGCGCGCTGAAACAATTATCGAAGCGCAGGAGGGCCGTATCAAGCAGCTCGAAGACATGGCGACTTCGGATGAATTGACCGGTCTCAAAAATCGCCGCGGCTTTTTCGAGGCGTTCATTCGGGAAATCGAGCGCTGCGACCGCGAGCTTAGTCAGGGCGGCCTTTTGATCCTGATCGACCTCGACAACTTTAAAGCCGTCAATGATACATACGGCCATCTCGCCGGCGATGCTTGCCTGCGTCTGGTTGCGCGGACGTTGTCCCATGAAATTCGCGCGATGGACGTCGCGGCGCGTCTTGGCGGGGATGAATTTGTAATTCTGCTTTCGAATACCAGCAAGGAGCAGGCTGCCGGACGAGCGCAAAATCTCGCCTGGCAGCTAAACCACCTGAGCCTGGCGTGGCATGGGGAAGAAATTCCCATCCGCGCCAGCCTTGGGCTCAGGCCTTTCGCTGCCGGCGATCAGGCCAACCAGATTTTTAATGCTGCGGATATCGCGCTTTACGCCGATAAGAATGCCAAACCGAAGAAGGAGCGCCGTTCCGCAAGTACATGACGATGCAAGGCATTGTCACACATAACCAGTTTCGCCTGCCGCCCTCCCTAACCGTGAACCCAAAACCCTAGGCAGGCGTTTCCCCCCGGCCCGGTTCGTTCCCCAAGCGAACCGGGCTACTTTTTTTAATGCGAAGGCATTGGGAGTGTTCATTTATTGCGCGTAGAAAATTATTTCCGTTAAAAACTTGCGATAATCAGGCGTTGTTTGTTATGCTTCTTGAAATTTAGAAAAGTCAGGGAGCTGTTATGAGTAACGAACAAACTGTTAAAAGCCTCGTTTCACAATTTAATTTCGCAACAATGCGTGCGAAAGAGATCGCTGAATCATTGCTGACCCGTGCGGTCGAGCAGGGGCGGGAAGAGAAAATGATGGAACGCATTTCTTTTCACTTCAAACGTGCTCATGACATGCCCGAAGGTCACAAGAAACTGCTCGAACTGGCAAAGGATTGGGACGGGATGGCCCGTTCTGTACGCGCCCTTAATGTTCGCGCACTTCATGAAGGCGTAGCCATTGTGTTTAGTGACGAAGGTGCTTTAAAAAATAAAGCAATCATAGCACCGCCGTCACACCGGCTGCACTAATCGACTGCATAAAAGCCAGTCTCTATAAAATAATGTGGGGAAAAAAGAAATCGGGCTGTATAGCCCGATTTTTGTTTTTATGCTCTGCGTATCGCCCGGTTCAGGAGCCGGAACTCATGCATTGCGGGGATCAGGCCCGTTTCTTTTCCTCTTGGTTCTCGACCTTCGGTTTCGGCAGGTTGAGCTTGAGGTGCAGGTCTTTAAGTTGTTCCGGCGTGGCTTCGCTCGGCGCGCCCATCATCAGATCTTCGTACTGGCCGTTCATGACGAAGGCATAGACTTCGCGCAGGTTAGGCTCATCACAAAGCAGCATAACAATACGGTCAATCCCGTATGCAATGCCGCCGTGCGGCGGTGCGCCGTAGCGCATGGCATTGAGCATGCCGCCGAATTTCTCTTCGAGTACGTCCAGACCGTAACCGGCAATGCCAAAAGCCTTTTCCATGATTTCCGGCTTGTGGTTCCGGATCGCGCCGGATGCCAGCTCGAAACCGTTACAGACGCAATCATACTGATAGGCAAGGATTTCGAGCGGGTCTTGCGTGTTCAGCGCTTTCAGCTCGCCCTGCGGCATAGAGAACGGGTTGTGAGAAAAGTCGATCTTTGCGGTTTTTTCGTCCAGCTCGTACATCGGGTAATCGACGATCCAGCAGAATTTGTAAACGCCGGTCTCGCGTGTTTTGATGCCGGCTGCGTCCATGGAATCGCAAATGGCATCGCGCGCCATACCGGCCATTTTGGCGGCCTTTTTCTCAAGATCGCAAACAAAGAAGATCGCATCGCCGTCTTCTAGCCCTGCGGCCTTTTTCAGCTCGTCCATAGCAGGGGCGGGGACGAATTTGGCGATCGGGCCTTTGCCTTCGCCGCCTTCGATCAGAATATAGCCAAGCCCCGGAGCGCCCTGACTTTGCGCCCAGCTATTCAGCTTGTCAAAGAAGCTGCGCGGCTGGTCGCCGACTTTCGGCGCGCGGATGGCACGGACAACGCCGCCCTTTTTAATGACGTTTTTAAACGCGTTAAACTCGACATCATCACGCTCGAACACTGCGCTGACATCAACAATTTCCAGCGGGTTGCGCAGGTCAGGCTTGTCGGAGCCGTATTTCAGCATCGCGTCTTTATAGGTAATGCGCGGGAACGGCACGTCGGTAACGGCGCGCTTCTCGCCCATGACATCGGAAAACTCGCTGAAGATGCCGTGGATCACAGGCTCCAGCGTGTTAAAGACATCGTCTTGCGTGACAAAGCTCATCTCAACGTCGAGCTGGTAAAATTCGGCAAGGCGGTCGGCGCGGCCATCTTCGTCGCGGAAGCAAGGCGCGATCTGAAAGTAACGGTCAAAGCCCGACATCATCAGCAGCTGTTTGAATTGCTGCGGCGCTTGCGGCAGGGCATAGAACTTGCCCGGGTGCAGGCGGCTCGGTACCAGATAGTCGCGCGCGCCTTCCGGGCTGCTCGCCGTCATGATCGGGGTCTGGAATTCCTGAAAGTTCTGTGCGTGCATACGCTCGCGCATCGAACGGATGACGCCGTTACGCAGGCGGATATTGCGCTGCATTTTCTCGCGGCGCAGGTCGAGGTAGCGGTATTTCAGGCGAAGGTCTTCACCGGTGCCGTCATCCTCAGATACCTGAAACGGAATGACGTCGGCTTCTGATTGCATCACGGCTTCTTTAATATACAGCTCGATGTCGCCGGTGCTCAGCTTGGCGTTGGTCGTGCCGGGCGCGCGTTCGCGCACGTCGCCGATCACGGTAATAACGCTTTCATTACGCCATTTGTCGATCGTATTGATCAGCGGGGAATCCTCATCCACCACGCACTGTGTCATGCCGTAAGTATCGCGCAGATCGATAAACAGCACGCCGCCATGATCGCGTTTTTTATGGATCCAGCCCGACAATTTGACGGTTTCGCCAATATTCGTTTTTGTCAGGTCGCCACAGCTATGGGTGCGAAATGGGTGCATGGTCGTCTCGATCCTCTAAACGGTTTTTATTTGTATGTCTAAACAAGCGAAACTATCGCTCCTATCTGTAAAAAACAAGGAGAAAACGGGCTTTACAGACGAGCGGTTGTCTATTTATCACCTCGGCGGCAAGAATTACTTGGTTTCAAGGCGATAAGCGGCTAAATTTCCTACCAGCATGAGTATTATTACAGATACCGATAGTCTTTCACGATTTTGCGACGAGCTGCGCGAATGCAGCTACGTCACAATTGACACGGAATTTTTGCGCGACAAAACCTATTACCCGCAGCTTTGTCTTGTGCAGCTCGCCGGGCCGGATATCGACGCGCAGGCGGTCGATCCGTTGCAGGGCGACATTGACCTCGCGCCGCTGGTCGAACTGCTGAATGACGAGAAAGTAGTCAAGGTCTTCCATGCCGCGCGTCAGGACCTTGAAATCTTCTATAATCTGACCGGCAAAATTCCTCACCCGATCTTTGATACGCAGGTCGCAGCGATGGTCTGCGGTTATGGCGAACAGGTTGGCTATAACAATCTGATCCGCGATATCTGCAAAGTCCAGATTGATAAGGGTGCGCAATTTACCGACTGGTCGCGCCGCCCGTTGTCAAAGCGCCAGCTATCCTATGCGCTTGATGATGTCATCTATTTGCGGGATGCCTATGCACACCTGTCCAAAATGCTTGAAAAGCGCGGGCGCACAAAGTGGGTGAATGAGGAAATGGAGATCCTCACCGATCCGGCGACCTATCAAAACCCGCCGGAAGAGGCCTGGCAGCGCATTAAAATAAAATCGAACAAGCCGCGCGTTCTGGCTGTATTGCGCGAAGTTGCCGCATGGCGCGAGCGCGAGGCGCAGCGCCGCGACATTCCGCGAGGCCGGGTGCTGCGTGATGAAACGCTGGCCGATCTGTCCATTCACCCGCCGAAAAATGCCGAAGATCTTTTGCGCATTCGTAACCTGCCCGAAGACGTCGCGCGCGGCAAGTTTGGCCGTCAGTTATTGGATGCCGTGAAGCAGGGGCTACAGGTTCCGCATAATGAATGTCCGGAACTGCCCCAGCGTCTGCGCTTTCCGCCAGAACTGACCCCGGTGCTGGAAATGCTCAAAATGCTGCTGCGTATTCAGGCCAGCGAAAATCAGGTCGCCGCGAAGCTGATTGCCTCCAGCAGTGATCTGGAAGCATTGGCGATGGATGATAATGCCCCGGTTGCTGCGATCAAAGGCTGGCGTTTTGACGTGTTCGGCAAAGAGGCGCTTGCCATGAAAAAGGGCAAGATTGCTCTCACTCTCAGTGATAACAAGATCGACAAGCGTCAGGTCTGACGCTTACTTCTATTCGTTCCAGAGCCAGGCGGCGCCGCGCACGCCTGAAGAATCGCCAAAGCGCGGCGGCAGCAGCTTGGTGTCGATCGTGTCCGAGAAGATATATTTGTCCCAGACCTTCGGCACGTCCTGATAAAGCGCGGTCACGTTGCTCATCCCGCCGCCCAGAACGATAACATCAGGATCAAGCACGTTGATAATACCGGCAAGCGCGCGGGCAAGGCGATCAACGTAACGGGAAAGGGCGGCAACGGCGTCTGGTTCGCCTTTATTGGCGGCAGCAATAATATCGTGGGTCGATAGCTCTTCACCGGTCACGCGCAGATAATCGTTTTTAAAGCCCGGCCCTGAAATCCAT
>CBDUPU010000012.1:0-19898 GCA_965369185.1 uncultured Rhodospirillales bacterium | reverse complement strand
CAGCCATGATCTTAGCAAGGTGACGTGGAAAATGATGCTCAATGCCTGCTCTGAAAGATTCAAGGGCAGCATACCAATACACGAGCGGCCGCTGTCCTGGGACGATCTGGTTGAGGCGGCCAGCAGCCTGCTTCCTGAACTTGGTATCCACAAATCCGCGTGGTGGGAGGCCTGCCAGGTTTTGGGGCGGCATGGCGCGACAATCTGCGTGATGGTTATCGACCAAAAGGCCCATGATCCGTGCGATCCAATTCGCAATCCGGGTGGGTATTTGCGCGAAATGACGGCGCGCGCGAAAAAGGGCGAACTGAATTTGCAAGGCTCGGTCTTTGGATTGTTGGAACGCGGGGAAGGAAAGCTCGATGCGTGAGTGTACCCGATTCTTGCCGCGACGGTCCATCGGTCGGGGCGCGGCGTTACCAGAAAAGCGCCCCTCTCGCTGTCCTGAGAATAAAATTCCGTGCTATCGCACGGTTAGGGCCACTAGAGGGCTTGCTAAAAAGTCAGCCGTTTCCCGAGCGCACAAAATTCATCAAAAGGCAGTAATCATGATTAAAGGCGTCGCATCGTCCGGCTCATCAAAGATATCGTCGATCACTTCACATCCTCCCATAAAAGCCGCGGCTTTTCTCTGATGATTTGAACTGCGAGATCTTCCACTTCCTCATCAAGCGCCAGTTTATCGAGGTTTTGCGCTTCAAGTGACATGGTGTGATCGACTTTGCCTATTAGCCGGCTGGCTACCAGACGGGCGCGGTCTTTAACCGTGGTCTGTAATGATTTTTTGGGAACGAAGCTGTACACTAAAGCGCAGTCCAGAGCTTCAGCCGCGCGCCTCAAACTGGCTAACGTAACTGTCTCATTGATTTCTGATTTTTCCAGCGCAGTAATGCGGGGCTGAGAAACACCAAGCCGTGCGGCAAGTTGCTTTGAGGTCATACCGAGGGCTTCCCGTATCGCCTTTATCCAGCCTTTGTGCGGGGGGTGCATGTGTTGTAAGGGCGGTAAAACGGACAGTCTCTTGTCAATTGCCTTTCTAGCGGTTTCTGCATCCATAGTATAACCTATAAGTTAATTGTCATGAGTATAATATAATATATATATTATATATTTCCAAAAATAGTTAACTTAAAGGTTATAGGTTTTAAGTCTTGCAGCTATCCGAAAAAACTCGAGGGTAAAAAACTTGAGGGCCGCTTCGGCCCCTTTTTCAAGGCCAGGACGAGTTCCGGTACGGCTCACCAGGGCCGCTCTTTCGCATGGCTATAAGCCACGCTCTATCTCAACCCGGCTGACCTAGCCGGAAGCCTTGAAAAATTCCCTCCCGCTTGAAGTCGCTGCGCTCCGCATAGGGAAAATGTGCAACACGCACTTTGAAACCCAAGAACCAAGGAGAAATCTATGTCTTTACAAACATTAACCCACGCGCAAATCGAAGCATCTGCCGGAAATCCGCGCAAAAACTTTGACGATGCGGCCATTGCTGCATTGGCGCAGTCCATTAAAACGGACGGTCTTTTGCAGAACCTCGTGGTTGCAAAACCAAAAGGGCGCAAGAAAAAGCACCCGATCATTGCCGGAGAGCGCCGCTTTCGGGCGTTAGGGCTTCTGATTGAGCAAGACGATTTGCCGCAGGATTACAGCATTGCCGTTGAGATCAAGGATGGTCTGTCCGAAGAAGAAATTTTGCGGATGGCGACCATGGAAAACATGCAGCGTGAGGATCTATCGCCGCTGGAAGAAGCCGCGGCAATCAAGATGCTGGTGCAGGACGGCGAAAAGCTGGACGATATCGTTGCCAAAACCGGTCTGACGGTCAGCACCATTCGCCGTCGCCTTGTGCTCACAAATTTGAGCGACAACGTCAAAGAGGCTTTAGCCGCCGGAGAAATTACCCTTTCCAAAGCCGAAGCCTTGAGCATCGGCAGCCACGAAGAACAGAATGGTCTTCTGGACATGGCAAAAGGCGATTATTACGATGCGGATGATCTGAAAGACAGGCTGGTTGGCGAACTCCCTGCCCTGTCAATGGCGATCTTTGACAAGGCGCAGTACACCGGCGATTACACGAAAGACCTGCTTGCCAAGGAAGACGCCACCTACTTCAACGATGTAGAGCAATTCTTTGAACTTCAAAAAGCTGCGGCTGAAAAGCTGGTCGAAGAACACGTGAAAACGGCAGATTGGGCCGAGTTGCTGGAAGGGTATTTCCATTCATGGGAATACGGTAAAGCCGAAGAAGGTGAGAAAGGCGGCGTGATCGTCGTTCTGGATTCCTTCGGCAAGGTGGAAATCCATGAGGGCCTGACCAAGACCAAGGCCGATACATCCACTACAGCCGCCCTGAAAAGGCCAAAGGCGACCTATGCAAAGCCGCTGATCAGGTACATGGCCATGCACAAGAGCATCGCGGTTCAGGCGGCATTGCTTGAAAACCCCCGCAAGGCTAAGGAGCTTGCCGTGGCGAACAAGCTTTACCGCTTTAGCCGCCATGACAGCCTTGGGTATTTCGAACAGGACGAACCGGAAAGCAACCCCCCTGCCCTGCAGAAAATCAATGCCAGAGCGAAAGAGCTTTATGCCCTGTTTGATACGGTACAGGAAGATACGTACTGGCGTGACCTCGGCTACAGGTTTACCAGTCCCGAAAGCGCCTATGAGTACGTTCAGGGGCTATCCGACGCTGATCTGGAAAGCATCCTGATTACACTGGAAGTCTTGGAGTTCGGGCAATCTTGCTGTGATCGTCTGGACACTTTTGATGGCAGCACATTCAATCGCATAGCCGCCGATCTGGGGGTTGATATGCGCGATTACTGGCGTCCTGACGAGCCTTTCCTGAGACGCCGGAACAAGGTGCAGCTACAGCAGATAATTACTAACGCCGGTTGTTCCAGCTTGTTTGGCTCTGTGGCCGGATGGAAGAAAAAAGAGCTGGTTTCCAAGCTGGCGAGGCATTTCCGGAAAGTTATGACCCTTGAAGCGCCGAGTGAGGACGAGTTGAAGGCGAGCTTCTGGATACCGGCAGCCATGCAGTTTCCGGCCATCGACCCTGATGCCAAGCAGGACAAGCCGGAAGAGGACTTTGAGCAGAACGAAGAAGAATTTGCTGAAGCGGCCTAAAACTCTTGTCCAATCTTGCCGCCCGCCTTGCGCGGGCGGTTTCTATTCGGTTATTCGATTTTTGGTGAGAAATTCATACTGCTATGAAGAACTCGAATCACATAAACGGTCTTATCTTCAATGCGGTAAAGCATAATATGTTGTCCGGTTTGAAGAGCGCGGTAATCGGAAGGTACGTCCACTCTGGCATGGCCAAGCTCCGGATCATAGCAGAGCGTCGTTAATCCTTTATCGAGAATCTTTTTGTATGTTATCGCCTGTTCCTGACCCCATTTTTCAATCGTGTATTGAAGAATATCTGTAATATCGGATATGGCTTCCGGCGCTATAACAAGATTGAATTCAGGTTTTTCTCGGCTTGATTTCATTTTTGACGGGCTTTTGGGAGCGGGAGTTTTTCACGGCTTGCTCTATGGCATTATCCATTAAATCACCCGTATAAGGAACCCCTTCGCCACGGGAAATCTGATCTTCGCCTGCGGCAATGAGAGTACGGATCGTATCAAGCCGGCGCTGTTCATCATTTTCGCGCATCCGGCGCACAGCATCCCTCACAGCTTCACTGGCGTTGCTGTAATATCCGCTTTCGACCTTGCCTTTCAGGTATTTTTCATCAATCGGTGGCAATTCTATATGCATAATCCGTATCCTTTGCGACCATAATATATACATAAATTATACATGTTATAGCCGTAAAATCAAGATTTGCTGTTTTTAAAGCCGGAATGAGCTGCTTAAGGTATGGCCCGCATGACTGCTGGCCATGCTTATTTTTGCCTGACCCCTTCGGTCCGAGTATCAAGGCCCCCCTATCGGGTCGCTGCGCGCTGCGCGCCGGTATCCCCAAAATTTTTATTCCGCTTTGCTTTAAAAAATTCCGGGAGATACCCCTCCGTCGCTCCGGGCCATGACACTCTCCCCCGCTTTCAAAGCCGCTTTCGCGGCGCATAGGGAAAATATGCGCCACCAACAAGTGAAAGGAAAAGCAGGCAATGAAAACCGACATATACCAGACCGTCACAGACGCCATTATTGAGGGCATTGAAAATGGGTTAGACGGCAATTTTGAGCTGCCATGGCATGGATGCTCTGCCATCCCCCTGAACGCCAGAACAGGCAATCTTTATCATGGCGTCAATGTCCCCCTGCTCTGGGTGCACCAGCTCAAACGCGGATTTGCATCCGGTACATGGGCAACATACCGCCAGTGGCAGGATATGGGCGCGCAGGTTCAAAAAGGGCAAAAGGGTGCACAGATTGTGTTCTGGAAGCAAATCGAAGTTGCCCCAACTGAAGATAACGAGGAAGCGCAAACCCGCATGTTTGCCCGTTATTCCACGGTCTTTAACGCTGATCAGGTTGATGGATTTGAAGCGCAAACCGCTATAGAGCCTGCAGACATTCAGTCTATCGCCGCCGCCGATGCGCTGATTAAGGCGAGCGGCGCGGATATCAGGCACAAGGAGCCAAGCGCCTACTATCATAAAATCGAAGATTATATCAACCTCCCCTCCCCCGAGATTTTCAGGCAAACCAAGGGCAGCAGCGCAACGCAGAACTATTACAGCACCGTGTTTCATGAACTCACCCACTGGAGCGGCGCAAAGCACCGGCTTGACCGCGCCCAGCACCAGAAATTCGGGGACGAGGATTACGCTTTCGAGGAACTGATCGCCGAACTTGGCGCGGCCATGTGCTGCGCTTCTACAGGCGTAGCATCAGCCGTCAGAGAAGATCACGCCCATTATATCCAAAGCTGGCTCAAAGCCCTTAAAAGCGACAAGCGCTTCATCTTCGCCGCAAGCTCACAGGCCCAGAAGGCCGTTGATTACCTGTTTTCATTGCAAGAAGAGGCAGGGGCTTAAGCCCCCTGCCCTTTTCAGGGAGATAAGATCATGAGCACAATCAGCCTTCTATGGGACGAAACTGAGCTTGTTGAGCAGCGCGCCAGTGAACTTCAGGAGACCGGCGGCCATGCTTGCGCGCAGCAGGACGCATTTGATATGGCGCTTGCGGATGCCGATTTGCTGGCCATTGCGTTTGAAGATTTTCAGGATGAGTTCAGCGCCGTCCTGCGCGCGCTTTCTCCCCAAGGCCACTTTCATATCGAAGGCCGTTATATGGGCTGGCGCCGCCTTTCAGGGTTTCTCGATTTGCAGGCGGATGATGCCTGCACGTTCATGCGCAGGGCCTTTCCAAAAACCTGTGAATGGACGCTGCGCGGCATCTTTTATCCAGAACAGAATCGGTTAGAGTACACCCTCACCCACCACGATGCGCCGACCGGAGAGTTTTATACCGTCAGGCCAGCTGCGGGTTGGCGGCAATAATCTGGATAGCTGCAATACATTATGTTGCAGCTGACACGCTTATTGCTTGCGAAAAGCCATCAGCAATATTGCAGCAATCCTTTTTCTTGGCTGCAGCTTTCTTCTGGATTGCGTCTTGATGATATGCAGAAAACAGGCTAGTATTGGCAACAGGTTACCAACACCTGTTCCACACTACTGCATTCTGCAATCCAGAGGATAAAATCATGTCAGCAAAGACTCCGGTTATCGCTTTTGTGTCACCCAAAGGGGGCGTCGGCAAAACAACGGCAACGCTTACGCTTGCCAGCGAGCTTCTTAATCAGTTTCAAAAACCGATCACCATCATTGATGCCGATCCGAACTATCCGTTTAAACGGTGGGTCGGTCTGGGGCGAAAACCCGAACTGCTTAATGTGGTGTTCGATGAGTCCGAGGAAACCATTCTCGAGAATATCGAAACCGCGCAGAAAAACTCGAAAGTCGTGCTGGTCGATCTGGAAGGCACCAAGAACATGCGCGTGACCTACGCGGTCAGCAAGGCAGACCTCGTGATTATTCCGGTGCAGGGCTCCATTCTGGATGCTAATGAGGCCGCAGAAGCCATCAAGCTGATCAAGCGTACCGAGAAGGGCTTTAACCGCACCATCGATTTTGCCATCCTGTTTACAAGGATGCCGGCGGCAATTGTATCACGTAACTTTTCCGATATCGCACGCCAGCTCTCGGATGCCAAGATTCCTGTGCTGGAAAGCCAACTGGTAGAGCGCGAAGCCTTTAAGACCATGTTCTCGACGGGGCGGGCGCTTTACGATTTGTCTGTAGATCATGTCAGCGGCTTGCAAAAAGCGCAGCGCGATTCCTACGAACTGGCCGCAGCCATCGTGAACCGTATCAATGCTAAACGTAAGACAATGGCGCAAGCCGCTTAGGGGAGGAAGAAACTATGTCGACAACGGAAGCCATTCAGGAAGACCGTGCAAAGCTAAGCTTCGATTTTGAGGATGAAGACGATACCGCGAACAAAGAACAAATAACCCGCAAAATCGAAGAAATCAGCGAACAGTCCGGCTTTACTGCAAGACGAGCCCCGGCGCGCAATAACACCAATGTTACGGAACAGGAGGCGGATGTCGCTGCTGCCAGACGACCCCGGCGCCGGCGGGCCAAAACCGGCAGGACGTTTCCTTTTAATACCAAGATCAAGCCGGAAGTTTACGATAAAATCTGTGAGCTTGCCGACATGGCTACGGAAGAAGAGGGTCGGCCTGTTAGTCTGGCCGAGATCATTGAGCGTTCTATTGAGGCCTTGGAAGCGAAGTAAATGCTCCTTCATATTGCCATGCGCGATATCCTCGCTTTAAGGAAATTGCATCGTTAATGCTGCAAACGAGTTTCTTCTGTCTGGCGGCGGATTTTTCTTAAATCCAACCCAGCTATTGGAATTATATTTTTCTGTTTTGCTGAGCCAGCCGTTGCCTGTTATCAGGAGATCATTAAGCAAAACGGCAGAGCAGGGTAGGGCGTGTCCGGCCAAAACGCCGGACCAGGTGCTATTCGCTAAGGATGCGCGTTTGAGCGCGCCTCCTAATCTCACCGAACCCCGCAAGGGCGGGTTTCGGCCCACTAGGCGTAACGCCCCTTCACGCGGTGGTTTTCCAAACAGATCATGAGTTCCGCTCGTTCCGAACCGTAATCTCTTCAAAAAGATTTGCTGAATCGGCTATGCCGATACCTGTAATCGGCCTCTTCGGCCCGGTTTTTCAAGATCTCCCTTTCGGGCCGCTTTCGCGCGGGCAGGCCGCACTCCCCAAAATTTTTCCCTTCCGCTTCACTCCTGAAAAAATCCCGGGAGATACCCCATCGGCCTGCCCGGATCTGGATAAACCTCCTCCCGCCAAACGCTTCGTTTCTCTGCGCTTCGCAAAAAAATTGCGAAGCAAATTTAATTTAAAGGAGAAGACTATGAGCGAGGACCATTCACAGGCAGACGACAATGGCAACCACCAGCAGAAGCTGCGTGAGCAGGATTTAAGACATTTTACCGGCACTGAAACATGGCATCGCCATAGCCTGTATACCAAATTTCTTTATACAGACGGTGTACAGTATGTCGCGGAGCAGGGCGGGGCTTACTGGCTGCTGGACAAGATATTCGCCTGCCAAATTTGTGTGCCGGGGCTTGGCGATGAGCCTTTTATCACCTGGGAGCTGATTCTAGATAGCGAAGGCAGTAGCGCGCAACTGAAATGCACAGACGGCAACTACAAAGAGCTTTATTCCGAAAACATTCTTTACACTGATTTTCCGCTTGCCAGCATCAAGTTCTATTGTGTGAACAATGTCCTGTTACTCCCCACTGAATATTAAGGGGAGGGCAGGGCGATGAAAACCGATTATTCCCGTTTCAAGAAGGACATCAACTTGACCCGTTATGCCGCCGCGATGGGCTACGAGATCGATCGCGCCAAATCTACCGGCAGCAGCGTTGCCATGAAACACAGCAACGGCGATAAAATCATCATTTCAAAGCGCGGCAATATCTGGGTTTACTTTTGCGTTTATGACGATCTTGATAATGGCACGATCATCGATTTTATCAGCAAGCGCACAGGCAAGAGCATCGGTGAAATCGGCCGGGAGCTGGATATCTGGTTGGGAGGCGGCATCAGTCTGCCGCCCCCGAAAGACTACGTCCGCAAAGTGCAGGAGCATGAGTTCGACCCGCAAAGGGTAGAGCTGGTCTTTAAGCGCTGCCGGATGGCGGTAAAACATCGTTATCTTGCGGGGAGGGGTATCACAGGCGCGGTGTTATCCTCGTCGCGTTTTGCGGGACGGGTATTTTCAGACTGCTACCAGAACGCCGCCTTTCCCCATTACGCGGCAGGGGAGCTTTGCGGGCTCGAACTTAAAAGCGCGGAGCGGGCTGTTTTTGTCAGGGGCAGTAAAAAGACCTTCTGGCGCTCGAATGTCAGGGCGGGGGATAACACGTTGGTTATTTCCGAAGCCGTGATCGATGCTTTGAGCTATCACCAAATGTTTCCGACCGAGAATAGTCTTTACGTTGCCACCGGCGGCGGTATGTCGCCCGAACAGGCGCGTATTATTCGGGAATTTATTACCGGGTTTTCCGGGCTTCAAAACATTATCTCCATTACCGACAACGACCAAGGCGGAGACAAGCTCCACACAAAGCTGGTTACGGTGATAGAGGGGAGTAAATTTCCCGGGCAGCTTAAACGGCACAGCCCTATGCAGCGAGGCATGGACTGGAACGATGTTTTGACAGCGTAGAGGAGTAATAAGAAGATTATACAAGATAAAAGAAATAATGTTATTATTTTGTAAGATATTGATTTAGATATATTTAAAGCGAATTGTTTTGTATTGTAAAAACTCGTTAAACGTTGTAGGCTAGAGGCTGGAATATTTGCTTGTTTTTGTGGAGCGGAATTGGTGCTTCTGGAGCGTTTTGACATCGGAGAAATGAAGGGTGCTGCCCAGGGTGGGCGGCCGTTGGTTGTGACCAAAGAAAATGCGCGCAAGGCATTTTTCTATAAGGTCAATCGCCATGGCTACCAGCAAAAAAGAGGCGGTACACGCCTGAGCCGGCGGGCCGGATTTCTGCGCGGCAATTCCTTTGCCGGTGTAAGGTTCGGTCAGCGCGTGGTCGTTAAAATCAATCCGGTGAAAAACCGTACTAAAGGCGTCGGTGTTGGCCGGTAGCGGGGCAAAGAACCTCTATGCCCATGTGCGCTACATTTCGCGTTCAGGGGCCGGGAAAGAGGGTGAGAAGGCCGCCCTGTTCGATAAAGAGCAGGACGGGGTGGACGGTCTTGCGTTTTTCAAAGCCTGTCAGGATGACCGGCATCATTTCCGGATGATTGTTTCGCCGGAGAATGGTCATGCAATTGAGGGCTTCCAGGGCTATGTCCGGCAGCTCATGGCGAAAATGGAAGCGGATCTGGGGACGGAACTGGAATGGGTTTCAGCGGTGCATTACGACACGGATGATGTTCATACTCATGTGATTATCAGGGGCGTGAATGATCGCGGCGAGGATCTTGTTATTGGCCGGGATTATATTGCGGCCGGGATCAGAGGGCGGGCTCAGGAGATCGCTACCGAGCTGCTGGGTGAACGCAGTCTGGAAGAATTGCAAAAAAGCATGGAGCAGGAGGTTGATGCGCTGCGAGTGACATCGCTTGACCGTTTCATTGAAAAGCGGGCTGATGAGCGGTGGGCCGTTGATGTTCGTAAAGAAAACAGTTTTGGCAAATCCAGCCATTATGAAGGGCTGGTAAAGGGGCGGCTAAAATATCTGGAAGCCTCCGGTCTGGCAATTGAGTATCCGCCCGGCGTTTATACGCTCAAGGAAAATTACCAAGAGACGCTGGCGCAGATATCCGAGCGGAATGATGTGATCAAGAGGCTTTATAAGCGAATTGATACGGGTCTGGATAATTTGTCTGTTTATTCGGTGCGGGCCGGTAAGGGGCAGATGGTCGAAGGGCGCGTGGTCGATAAAGGCTTTATGGATGAGATCACCGACCGCAAGTATGTCGTTGTCAGGGATTTTACTCGTAAGCTGCATTATGTGCCGCTTGGTGCAAGCAGTCAGTATGATGATCTTGAGAATGGTTTATTGGTGCGGGTGCGGCCGGGTGATGCGTCCACAGGCAAAGCGGATTACAATATCAATCTTATCGCCCGGCAGAATGAGGGTGTTTATGACCCTGACAAGCATTGCGCTTATATAGAACGGGAAATGGCCTTCCTGCCGGAAGAAGACCGTCCGCGCTATCTGGGGGCGCATGTAAAGCGTTTGGAGACGCTTGAGCAGAACGGCATCGTTCAGGCTATAGGTGATGGGCGTTATCAGGTCCCGGCTGATGTTATTGAGCGGGGCGCGGAAATAACCAGAAAGATTAATGAACGTGAGAAGAAGCGGTTTTATCCACGTCTTGATGTTCTGTCCAAAGAGCCGGTCGAGCAGCTGGTCGCGGCGATGAAAAAGACCTGGCTGGATCTGGAGCTTTACAGGCGGGGTAAGGGTAAGTCGTCACTTGCGTCCTATGATGAAGATATAAAAGCCGCACTGGCGGCAAGGCAGGAGTGGCTGGTGAAACACGATCTGGGGCTGCTTCAGTCGAATGGACAGTTCGCGCTCCGGCAGGGCGCTTTGCTTAAGCTGGACAAGCTGGAGGTTCATGCGGCTGGCCGTAAACTGGCGGCCAAGGCGGGGCTTAACTTTAGTGATCGGCAGGTGAGAGAAGGCGATAAGCGCGTTTATCTGGGATGCATTACTCTAGAAACCGGCCTGTGGGCTGTGGTGGCGACAGACAAAGTTCTGCAGATGGCGCAATTGAAGGAAAAGCCTGAGGTTGAGCGTGGCCAGAATGTGATTGTTAAAGAGGTAGAAGCTGGCCAGTTTGTTTTGCAGGAAGTGGAAAGAGGGCAGGGCAAGGCAAAGGGGCGCTCTGAAGATAAAGATCAGGAAAGGGAGATGTAATCATGTCGGCGGTTAAAAAACCGAAGAAAGTCCAGAAAACCGTGCATTTTGACGAGGACGTCTGGGCCGCGCTGGAAAAGCAGATGAAGATGAGCCGGAACGGCAATGTCTCGGCGATGGTGAATGACGGGCTGCGCTATGCGATGTTTCCGGAGTTTCGTAACGATCGGGACGCTGATCTTGTGAAGCTCTATCACCAATTTTCTTATTCACTTGCCGAGCACCGGAAGAAAACGGCGCGCGATATGGCCTTTATTCAGGAGCTCGTGCTGCAGGCCATGCGTAATTTTTACATGCACGCAGCACCGATCCCGGAAAGCGAGCAGGAGGCGCTGGAGGCGCAGGCCAATGCGCGGCTGGATATGTTCATGGAAAGCATCGTCAGAAACATGAGCGATATGAAACCTTTGTCGGACAGGGAGTAAGCTATGGCGCTATATAAGGTCGGCAACCGCTATTTATCGGAAGATGAGTATCAAAGCCACTGTGAGAATAACTGGATTCTGGCGCTGTTTATTGCCGGAGCCATTGCCGCTGGCGTTCTGGTATCGGAGGCGGTGCCGGCAGAGTGGCCGCGATATTTAAGGTTTTCGGCGGTGGTGGTTTGTGCGCTTGTCGCGGGCAGTTTCTTTGGCGGGGTTGCCCATTATATTCGCAAGGCGATTTTTTGGTTAATTGGGGTAGCGGTGCTTGCCGGTATTTCTTTCTGGGTATGGGGAATGGTTTGATTCTGTGGTGGGAAATGGCAGCCGCCATTAATTATCAGTCTCGCTGCTGTTCCAGAAGCCAGTCCCAGAATGTTTCATCCCGGTAAACCCCGTGTCCCAAATATTGTGCCGCAACTGATAGTGCGGCTTTAGTTCAACATCAACATTCAGGGTTTTAAGGATATTGTGTGCGCTCTTTGATTGCCCATAAGGGACGATTGTGTCTGCTGTGCCGTGATGGATTTGTACCGGAATGTTGGGAATGGTGTTATTGGCATTGCCGCCTTGGGGCGTCAAAATCACCCCGCACAACAAGAAAGCTTGTTTACGTCTTTATCAAAGGTTTGTGCAGCAAGTTTTAAGCCTTCCACGCCTGTGAGATAAGGGAATATGGTATCTGCCAGTTCTTGCACGGTCATGCCCGCTTTCAGGGCCAGAACTATTGTTTGAATGGAATCGCCGCCTTCCGGGGCCAGAATATGTGCGCCGAGCAGCTTGTCAGTCTTTCTATCCGCAACCAGCTTGATAAGCCCTCGCGTATCTCTTGCGGCAATATAGCGCGGCACGTGGTCGAGCGTAATCATGCTGGTTTTAACATCGTGGCCCTTGGCTTTTGCCTCGCTTTCCGTTAATCCCACCATAGCCGTTTGCGGGTCGGTGAACACAACGGCGGGCATATTTGCGTTGCTATATTCGTGTTTGTTGCCGTCCAGCGCATTCTTTGCCGCCAGCTTGCCGCCGTAAGCGGCCATATAGACAAACATATCCGCGCCCGTTACATCGCCTGCGGCGTAAATATCAGGATTTGAAGATTGCATATATTCATTGGTTTCTATGCCGCCGTTTTTAAGCAGTTTGATTCCGGCCTTGTCCGCATCTAAAGCGGCTGTATTGGCCCTGCGGCCTGCGGCAACCAAAAGCTGTTCGGCTTCAATTGTATCCAAACCACCATGTGTCTGGCATACAAGCTTAACGCCCGTTTTGGTCTTTTCTATTTTCTGATAGCCAATACCGTCGCAAGTGGTTATGCCTTCGCTTTCAAAATAAGTTTTCAAAGCTTCGCTGATTTCAGGCTCGGCTTCCGGCAACAGCCGCGACCGGCAGCAAATTGTTACTTTGACACCGGCGCGGGCAAACATCTGGCCCAACTCAACACCGATGACGCCGCCGCCGATCACAAGTAAAGATTTGGGCAGCGTTTCAAGTTCAAGAGCCGATGCACTATCCAAAGCAGGGATGGATTGAATGCCGTTGATAGGCGGTAATACGGAAGATGATCCGGTAGCGATCACGATCTTTTTCGGGTGGTAAAGAACACCATCAATATCAACTTCCGTCCCGTTGCCGGTAAAGCGGGCTTTATCCTTCATATCGGCATAGGAAATATTCGGATATGAGGGTAAAACATCTTCGTATTTTGTTTTTCGCAATTCATCGACAAGGCTTTGTTTTTGCGCGATTGTTGCTTTCCAGTTAAAAACTTCCGCCGTTCCTTTTGCGCCGTCAAAACGCTTGGCTTCCTTGGCGTGATGCACAGCCTCCATAGCCCGTATCATGGTTTTGGAAGGAACGCAGCCAACATTCACGCATGTGCCGCCGATGATACCATGCCCGGCGATCACCACATTGGCTCCGCTCTCCGCCGCTGTAATGGCGGCAGAAAACCCGGCAGACCCGCCGCCGATCACAAGCAAGTCGGGGGTTGTGTTTTTTTCATTTCCGCTATCGCAGGACTCTTTTTCCTTACAACAATCCGACATTTATCAATTTTCCTTTTCTTGGCTTTTGCATTCTTCTCCGGCTTCACATGCCGTCCTTTTCCATAGCGCACAAACTGTCAGACCGATAAAAAAGATCAGGGCGGGCAAAAGAACGTAATCCAGATAACCCGTTAAAGCGGACAGTCCCACAAGCCCTAACAGCACGACCAAAACCGGCGTAAAGCAGCATAAGGCGGCAATGATCGTTCCTACGATGCCCAGCTTTAAAAGAAAACGTTCATTCATCTTGTGTTTGCCCCTCTACCACGCTTGAGGGATAGCCTTGATTTTTGAGGGCTTCCAGCATCTCATCAATACCAGTTTTGGCCGGGTCGAACGTTGCCGTTGCGCTCATGGTTTCAAAAGAAGATTCCGCCTCCGTAACGCCGTCAATTCTTTGCAGTGTTTTCTTGACCGTATAGGGGCAAGTTGGACACGTCATGCCGGGCACATCAAAGCTTACGGTTTCAAGCGCATTCTCCGCAGCAACGGTTTCAACCGCTGTCACTGAATTCGCGTTGCTTGCCGTTACTAAAAACAAACTGCCTCCTGCAAGCAGAGCAAGTCCGGCGGCAATAATCAAAAATTTCTGTTTCATTTCTAAAGTCTCCTTAAAAGTTTTATCCAAGCCGCTCCAGCAAAGGCGGCGCGATATAAGGCCAGATGATTGCAAGACCGACCAGAACCGCCGCCGCCCATAACGCGATTTTGTTAATCCGGTCTGAATCGGGCCGGGCACAAAAGCTTCCTTCCTCGCAATTTTCCGCTTTGGGTTTGCTGTAGGTTTTATAAAATCCGATGGACAGGAAGATCACTGCCGCGCCGATAAAGAAAGGCTTGTACGGTTCCAATGCCGTTAAATTTCCGATCCACGCGCCGCTAATCCCCAAAGCAAAAAGAAGCAGCGGCAGGATGCAACACGCAGACGCGCCAAGTGCTGCCACAATGCCGCCAAAGGTTAGAAAATTCTTAGCCGTCTTTGATTTCATCTTTTTACCTTTCTATTTTTAGTCTATCATCTGTAGTTACTACAGATTCAAGCGTTAATTTAAAATTCGGAAAAAGATGAAAAAAGTTACAGAAATCAGCACTTTGAGCATTGGCAAACTGTCAAAGGCAACAGGCGTCAACATTGAAACAATCCGCTATTACGAGAAAATCGGCATCATGCCAAAATCGGGCCGCAGTACGGGCGGAAACCGGCTTTATGAGGGAGAACATATAAAACGCCTGGCCTTTATCCGCCGCAGCCGCGAGCTTGGCTTTTCTCTTGATGAAATCCGCGAGCTGTTAAAAATGGTTGATGAAGATACATATACGTGTGCCGAAATTGCCTCTCTGTCACAAAAACATCTGGACGATATAAGGGCCAAGATCAAAGACCTCAGAAAGATTGAACGCCACATGAAAGATATGCTCTCTCAATGCAGCCACGATCATACACCTGATTGCGCGATTATTGATGTTTTGTTTTCCAAGCTATAAATCCAACCATTCAGTAGCAGGTAAAAGCAAGTAAGCTGCAAAAAAGCTGATGCACCAGATAACGACAGACACCCAGAATAAACGAACATTCCATTTATGTGCCGATGCGCAGGCTTTAGCCAGTTTTGGGTCTGTGGGGCAAGCTCTGTTTGGCCTGTATAGCGCCCATGTCGCCAATGCCAGAATAAGGGCAGTAATTACAAACGTCCATTTCTTCTGTTCCCCCAAAAACGCCAGAAAGGGCAAGTCCCCGTACAAGGCGGCGACGACCGTTCCCATGCCAAGGCTCACCAGAACAATCGGAATAACACAGCACACAAGCGTTGCCGTGTTGGTGAATAAAACCAGCCATCCCCATTTACGAGGTTTTACAGTTTTTCCGGTGCTTCGCATTGTTCCCTGTTTCCATGCCGCGATAGGTGAATCCTTTTTGTTTGAATAACTCTGTAAGTTGTTCATCCGTAAAAGCCACTTTTTCAGCATCGGCGCAAACCGTAATCGTCCCTTCCTTTAAATCTGATTTAACGTCATTAACACCCTCAATTTCTTTGAGCGCCTTTTCCGATGTTGCTACGCAGAACGGGCAGGAAATGCCATCAATGCGCAAGGTGTATTGAACATTGTCCGCAAAGGCGGGGGCTGTTCCCATCACAAGAAAGCCTAATGTCAGTATAATTTTTTTCATTGTTGGTTCCTTTCCTTTAAAAATTGATCCGGAAGCCCGCCCGAATAACATAGTCCTGTTCCAAATTCGTGCCGTTCAGGTTTTGGGTTACGGGGATTTGCACAGCGGCTTCGGCAATCCAGCGTTCCGCTGCGTATTGCAGGCCCGGTACGATAAACAATTTTGTACCGCCTGAATTGGGGTCAGATACGCCGCTATTGCGGGTTTTATCCTGATGAATAAGATTAGCTTCCAGTACACCGTATAAAAATCCGGGCGTTTCAATAACAACTTTTTCCGGGTATAGCCTGTATTGCAGCGAAGCATCGACCCGCATGATGTCGCCGCTCTCTATACTGTCCGCCTTGCGGTTGTCCTGATAAGACAGTTGACCATCAACATTAAAATCTGTTGTGGCATAGGTCGCTACAACGCCGCCGAATATGTCCCATGAGCCGGAGCCTCTTTGCAGGCCGGGCGGAAAAAACCCCTGTGCATCCCGTTCCCTGTTTTCGCCGGTTGGCAACTCAAGCCCGGCAAAGGGCGCAATGCGGAATGTGCCGCCTTTAAAATCATCCTGATAGACCGTATAACGGCTAAACAGGCGGATATCGCCCAAACCGTCTGTATCCCTGTCCGCGCCGCCTGAAATATCCAGTTCCCGGCTCGTCAGCGGCAATACGCCAAATAATGTCAGATCGGGCGAAAGACCATAGGCCATGACGGATATGGACGTTAAATCCTCACGCTCTCGGCCTGTGTTGCTGGCGCGGCTGTAAACAAACTGCTGACGGATAATGATTTCGTCCTGGCTAACCGGCAGGGCCGTGTTGAATGTGACCGGCGCGGCCTGTGCTTTATAGCCGTACAAAAGGCTTAATGCCGCTATCAATACCAGTGTCTTTGTCCTCATTTCAGGGTTTTTCCTTTCCGTCCAGAGTTTTTACGATGGGGCAGGACTCCAAACCCGATTCATCGCTTTTACAAACGGCGGCAAGGGCTTCAATTTCCTGTTTTATCTCTTGCAGAGTTTCTATTTTACGCACGACCTCGGCCAGTTTCTTTTCGGCCTGCGCCTTAACCTGTTTGCAGGTGGTATCGGGATTGTCCTTCAAGGCCAGCAAATCTCGAATTTCCTTCAGCGCAAAACCGAGCTTTTTAGCCCGTGTGACAAAAAGTAGTCGTTCCGCGACCGCATCATCAAACTCGCGGTAGCCAGATTCCCGTACGGACACAGGCTCAATAAGCCCTTCGCGTTCGTAATAACGAATGGTATCTATGCTTACGCTCGTTTTTTCTGCCAGTTTGCCAATTAACATGATTGTCTCCTACAACCCCAGTCTAGACCCTTGACCATACTGCAGAGTCAAATAAAACTTTAGTAAGCTTTATTCTGCTAGATTCCAACCGCCCCACCCTAAAAAATGGGAACCACGATAGATGAGGCAAGCGAAAGCGCCGCTCCGGACGGATTGGCCGCAAGCAGGAGATTAGCACCCAGATTGACAGAGGGGGAAACCGTGCCAATATTGGCGTGCGCCGCTATCAGCATGGACTTAGTACTCTCAAAAAATAGTGTTTGCAGTAAAGACCATTTACACCAGAACACAGACGACAACAAATTTTAATCGTCGTATAGTGTTTACCTCCCTTTCCATTCAAACAAAGCCTGTCTCGTGATTTTAACGGATGAGTGCATGAACAATCCGGCAATGACAAAGGCAACGATAATATCCGGCCAGAGTGTTCCAGTGGCAAAAACACCAACTCCGGCTGTTATTACTGCAACATTGCCGATAGCGTCATTACGGCTGCACAGCCACACTGAGCGAATATTGGAATCGCCTTCGCGGTATTTCAGTAAAAGCAGGACACTTACCATATTTGCCACAAGTGCCAGAAGACCTATCGCTCCCATCGTCAGTGGTTCCGGCTCCCCAGTGACAAAAACGCGGTAAATAGTGAATCCCAAGACAAACAGAGCCATTGCACCTAAGCTCAAACCTTTGATAAGTGCTGCCATTGCCCTTACTTTTAAAGATTTTCCAATTACCAGAAGCGTCACTCCATAGGTGACAGTGTCTCCAACAAAATCTAGGGCATCGGCTTTCAGAGCCGTTGAATCTGCCAAAAATCCTGCGACAATTTCAACTAGAAACATTAGGCCGTTGATCGTAACCACTACCCATAAAATCTTTTTATAAGTATCCGAAAGCCCTTCAGAGGATTGACTTCCGCATGAATGGCCACAACTTTCAGCCACTATTTTTCTCCTCTGATTTTTGAAGCTTGGGTGCTTTAAAAAATTCGCAAAATATGAGCAGCACTATACCACTCAAAATCCAACGTTCATTGCCAAAAACGCAGCGGTTAAAAATGTCAGCGTCTTCATGTGTTTTCTCCTTCTATAGAGGTTGGCTGAGATTTTCTGCTGCGACGGATGCTGAAACGGCTGGGAAACCATTTGTAGAGCGCCGGAAGCACCAACAGCGTCAGGATGGTTGACGAGATAATCCCGCCGATGACCACCGTGGCCAGCGGCCTTTGCATTTCCGCGCCTGCGCCGACATTGAAGGCCATGGGGACAAAGCCCAATGATGCGACAAGCGCGGTCATGAGAACGGGGCGCAGGCGTGTTAATGAACCTTCGATGATAGCCTCTTCCTGTGGCTTGCCTTTGGCTTCGAGGTCACGGATGAAAGACAGCATTACCACGCCGTTAAGAACAGCCACGCCTGAAAGCGCAATGAAACCGACTCCGGCTGAAATTGACAGGGGAATATCGCGCAGCATCAGGGCGGCAATGCCGCCCGTTAAGGCTAGCGGGACGCCGGAAAAGATCAGCAACGCGGCCCTTGCCGAATTGAAGGCCATGAACAACAGACCGAAAATCAGCAGGAGGGCAACCGGCACCACGATCATCAGGCGCTGGCGCGCCGAGATGAGTTGTTCAAACGTGCCGCCATAATCGACCCAATATCCGGCGGGAATATCGACTTGTTCGCGCACCACGTTTTGAACATCTTGAACAAAGCTGGCAAGGTCGCGCCCGCGCACATTGGCGGTGACAAAAATGCGGCGCTTGCCGTTTTCCCGGCTGATTTGCGCGTGGCCGTAGGCTATATCGAGATCAGCCACTTCCTTTAACGGCACATAATCCGGCATTTCATCCGCACCGTCCTGTTCGGCGTTCGGCAAGGGAATGGGGAGCATTTCAAGGCTTTTAATATCGGTGCGCAGCTTTTCCGGCAAACGCACGACCAGATCAAAGCGCCGGTCGCCTTCAAACACCTGTCCGGCCTCGCGTCCGCCCATGGCGACCTGCACCACGTCCTGTACGTCGGAAATATTCAAGCCATAAAGATCAAGCCGTGTGCGGTCGGGAAGGATGCTTAAAGTCGGCAGGCCGGAGGCTTGCTCCATCCGCACATCGGCTGCCCCGTTCACTTTCTTGACCGCCGCTTCGATTTCCTGCGCGGTTTTCAAAAGCTGTTCCAGATCGTCCCCGTAGAGTTTCACGGCAAGGTCGCTGCGCACCCCGGAAATCAGTTCGTTAAAGCGCATCTGAATCGGCTGGGTAAATTCGTAATTATTGCCGGGCAGCTTTTCCAAGGCCTTTTCAAGCCGCTTGACCAGTTCCGCCTTTGGCAGATACGGGTCGGGCCATTCTTCTCGCGGCTTTAAAATCACGAAAGTATCGGCCACGTTCGGCGGCATTGGGTCGGTTGCCACTTCCGGCGTTCCGATTTTGCTGAAGACGGTTTTAACTTCCTCAAATTGCATGACCGTTTTCTCAACGTCATGCTGCATATCCGTGGATTGGCTCAGGCTGGTGCCGGGAATCCGCATGGCGTGAAGGGCGATATCGCCTTCATCGAGGCTCGGGATAAATTCCGCGCCCATGCGCGAGGCTCCAAACAAACTCACAACGACGAGAAGCAGGGCGGAAAAGATCACGACGGCCGGATGGCGCAGACTCCATTTCAGCAAAGGTTCATAGCCGCGCTTGGCTCCACGCATCACCGCGTTTTCCTTTTCATGCACCTTGCCGGTGATGAAGGTCGCCACCGCTGCCGGTACGAAAGTCAATGACAAGACCAAAGCACACAGCAAGGCCGTGACCACCGTAAAGGCCATCGGGTGGAACATCTTGCCCTCAACGCCGGTGAGCGAGAGAATCGGAATATAGACAATCGTGATAATCAGAATCCCGAAAATGCTGGGCTTGATAACCTCGGCTGTGGCTTTCGCCGCCAAGGAATAGCGTTCCTCTTTGCTCAGTAACCGGCCCAGCCGGTGCTGTTCCATGCCGAAATGCCGGAGACAGTTTTCAATGAT
>CBDUPU010000011.1:0-20051 GCA_965369185.1 uncultured Rhodospirillales bacterium | reverse complement strand
CTGCAGGGCGCGGTACAGCCGAAGCCGTTCTACGAGCTGGTGGAAAATCTCGATAGCTTACGGAAGTTTGCGTATCGCCTTACAGGTAACTTGAACGATGCCGAAGATCTGGTGCAATCCACGGTCTTGCGCGCATTGGAAAAGAAGCACCTGTTCACCACAGGAACCGACCTTTTAAAATGGACATCCAAAGTAATGTTCAACCTCTTTGTGACGGACTATCGCCGCAAGGTGAAATTTGAAACCCAGTATGACCCTGAAGGTGTTATTGAGCGACAGAGTATCGAAGCGCCGCAAGACCAGCAATTCGAGCTGTCGCGGATCGGGGAGGCAATGAAAGAGCTTTCGCCCGAACACCGCAAGGTTCTCGTGCTTGTCTGTATCAAAGGACTCAAATATGAAGAAGTCGCGCGTTTTCTCGATATTCCTGTCGGGACGGTGAGATCGCGTCTGGCGCGGGCAAGGGAGAGCCTGCAATATGTGCTGGAGAACCGGGTGGGCAAAGAACAGTTTGTTTCTTCGGCGCATCGTCACAATATTGCGTACCGAAGACAGGCTTCAGCGCGATAATAATGACAACAAAAAAGGCCGGGGGTTTTCTTCCGGACTTTTTGTTTTATCTCTAGACTACTAAACAGAAAAACAAGCCGGCCTGTGTCGGCTTGTATGAGCTGCTAAACGTGCTTGCAATACTTATGTCCAGCGGGTAGTTTTAGCGCCTTGAGGCAGGGATGATATAAAAAATGCCAAGAGCAAATGTGCTTGTTGTAGATGATGATCCGGAAATCCAGAAGGTCGTAAAAAAGTACCTGAATGATGACGGCTATTCCGTTTCCTCGGCTTTAACGGCCAAGGATGCGCTGAACGCTATGGACGAGGACGATTTTGATATTGTTTTGCTGGACATGATACTCCCTGACGCTGACGGGCTTGGCCTGATGTCGCAGTTCCGCAGCCGAAGCAAAATTCCCATTATTGTTGTTAGCGGTAAAACCGATGCGACCGACAGGGTTGTCGGTCTTGAGATGGGCGCTGACGATTATTTGACCAAACCGTTCCATATGCGCGAACTGTCTGCACGGATCAAGTCGGTGTTACGCCGGATTGGCGATAAAGGGCTGGTCGCTGCTGGTGCAGATGGAGAGGAAGACGCAGGGGCGGGCGGTAAAATCATTGATTTTAACGGATGGCGCATGGATTGCGGCAAGTATGAAGTGCGATCCGATGCCGGAGAACCGGTTTCCCGGACCAGCGGAGAGTTCAAATTATTGCAGGCGCTGCTTGGTGCGCCTAACCGTGTGCTGAGCCGAGAGCAGCTTTTTGAAACGACGCGCGGTGTTGATTATGATTCTTATGACCGGGCCGTTGATATCCAGATTGGCCGGTTGCGCAAAAAACTTCACGATGACCCGGCTTCGCCGAAGCTGATTAAAACCGTGCGCGGTGTTGGCTATATGTTTATCGGCAGCGTCAAGGTTCGCTAAAGCCGGTTTCTTCGCCGGATCGGGCGTATTTTTAGATACATGATTGAATGAAAAAAAAAGCTGCTTCCCGAAGGAAGCAGCCGGAGTTGGTTTTAAGTAGCAAGGTGCAAAAGCGTTAGCTGTATAAGTCAGCTAGTTTCGCTGTTACTAACTAAATAACGGCGAAGAAGTTCCTTAAAAAAAACGGGAAAAATTATTCTGTTCGCTCTGCAAGGGCCTTGCGGATATGAAGGGTCAGATCGCGGCGGGTGAACGGTTTTTTCAGCAGGTGAACGCCCTGTTTCAGGGCGCCCTGATTAATCAGCGCATCTGCCGTATAGCCCGAAATATACAGGACTGCAGTGCCGGGAAGCTGCTTTTTGACTTCGGTGGCAAGTTGCTCGCCGTTCATTTTTCCGGGCATAATCACGTCGGTAATCAGCAAGTCCAGACGTTTGCGGTTCTTGAGGCGGTTGAGGGCACTGCGCCCGTCTTTGGCCGGAGTGACGCGATACCCCATTTCGCGCAAGGTCGTTGTCAGGTATTTCAGTACATCGGGGCGGTCTTCGACCACCATGACGGATTCATTGTGGCCTTCCTGTATTTCCGCATCGCTAGCGGTGTCGCGATCAGCGGCGCTTAGTTCTTCATTATTGCTGCGCGGGAAGTAAAGCGTAACGGTTGTCCCTTTGCCCGGGTTGCTGGTTATCTTGGTATGGCCTTCTGACTGGCGGGTAAAGCCGTAGACCATGCTGAGGCCAAGACCGGTTCCCTTATCCACGTCCTTGGTGCTGAAAAACGGATCGAATACGTGGTCTATGTCTTCGGGCGCAATGCCACAGCCATTATCGGTGACCGAAATTGCAATATATTCACCGGGTTTCATGCCATAGCATGGCGCCATTTTCGGGTCTTCAAAGGCGACGTTTGCCGTTTCTACCACGATGCGACCGTCTGGCCCTTCGATCGCGTCGCGGGCATTGAAGACAAGATTGAGCAGGGCGCTTTTCAGTTGGTTGGCATCAAGGCTGACCGGCCACAATTCTTTGTCCCGGCGCGCCTCGATCTTGACGTGATCAGGGACGGTTCGGCGTGCCAGTTCGATAATGTCAGGTAGTTTATTGTTTATATTAAAGGTGGCTGGTTTCAGGATTTGTTTGCGTGAGAAGGCGAGCATGCGCTGGGTCAATTCCTTGCCGCGATCAACGGATTTAAGACCATCGTCAATCATTTCCAGCAACTCGTCATTATCTTTGACGCGGCGACGAATAAGTTCGAGGTTTCCCGAGATAACGATCAGCATGTTGTTAAAGTCGTGGGCGATGCCGCCGCTCATCCTGCCGATGGTTTCCATACGCTGTGCTTGATTTAGCAAACTCTCCATCTGTTTTCGTATGCTGATGTCGCGGACCGTGATGATATTCATTTGCTTGCCGCTATATTCAGTCTTGCCGATCAGAAGCTCTACCGGTACGAGGCTCCCGTTTTTATGGGTTAGATATACTTCGTGCGGAAGGTTGTTTTTGCTCTGGCCGCGCTTGCTTTGTAAAAGCTCGCTTATTTCCGGCCAGTGCGATGTGTCGCCGCTGCCGAGATTGGTGAAAAGCGTGCCGAGCATTTCATCCGGAGTGTATCCCAATATGTCTTCGGCGCCGGGGCTGAAGGATTCGATGCGGCCTTCATTGTCGGCAATGACAATGCCGTCGATCATGTTGTCGGTAATGGATTTCAGGTAGCGGCCGGTTTCGCGCAGCTGGCTTTCGGCTGTCTTGCTTTTCTTTATTGCCGAGGAAACCTCTCGCAGTAGCAGGTTCAGTGCCGCTGCTGCCTTGCCGATTTCGTCGTTGCTGTTTGATGCCAGTGTATAGGCCTCGGCATTCTGTGTGTCCTGGCTGGCCGAAATCATGGCCTGTGTCAGGCGGGTTAGGGGCATGAAAATATTATAAACTATCAAAAGCAGGGCGACGGCCACGATAAAAAGGCTCCCAAGCGTAAAAAAGGCAGCGGCGCTTTCTAGCGTCTGAATAGCGGCGCTCTCATTCAGGGTTGTTTGCAAGAGTACGCTTGTGGCCGTCAATAAGACGACAAGGAAAAAGGCCAGAACAAATAATTTTGTACGAAGCGAAGTTGCGGGTCTTTGGGAATCTTGAAGTTTAGCGGTCATAAAAATCGCCATAATTTGTCGTAAGAAAAGAGAACATCCGGTAAGCGCGTTGATATAAGTTCGCGCCGAGAATTACAAGGAAAAAACTAGGGCTTTTCGGAACTTTTTACCGCAAAAACAGGTTGGGTACTTTGAATAAGATTGCCGGAACAAGCGGTGCTGGGAAACTTTTGGGCAATCTTGGTAGCTCTGACATCTCGATGATGAATCCCAAGCTACACCCGGCCTTGAAGAAGGCTTCAAAAAATAAAAACAAGCCGAAATGGCGATGCCGAACAGGGACAGCACAACCTAGCTTAGGAGGGATGCACATTTGGGAGTAGGAGTTTTATTTTTATGATTTCACCATATTTCGACAAACTCGGCAAAGAGACGAAAACGCAAGATCGTAGCTGCCGTATCCTTCTGGTGGAGGATAATGAAGAGGATCAGTTTCTTGCACAAAAGCGTCTGGAGGCATCCAGTCAGGTTTCTGACGTGCTTTGCTTTTCGGATGGCGAGGGGCTGATGGATTACATGAAAAAGAACGGGTTTTACGATAGGTCGGTTATGTGCCTGAAGCCGACGATAATCGTGCTGGATCTTAATATGCCGAAGGTCAACGGCTTTGAAATTTTGAAGAAGATCAAGTCTGACCCGTTCCTTGCGGAGCTGCCTGTGCTGGTCGTGTCAGACGAAGCTTCGTACGAAAATGTGCGTAAAGCCCATGAGCTTGGGGCAGACGCTTTTTTTAGAAAGCCACTGAATGTTTTCAAGCTGCAGAGCTTTTTCCATCGTGGCTGGCAGTGGCCGACACAGGATATGTGGATGCGCTAACAGGAAAGGAAATCAGAATATGCCGCAGGGCACATATAAACCAGTCCCTTGGGACAGTGTTGAAGACAGGCCTTTTGAGAAGGACGACAGGGGCGGGCCGGGAGCGGAAGAACGCTACAATGTCTTTCTGGTGGAGGACGATATAGACGACAGGAAACTTGCGGTGCATACGCTGCGCAAGTCGCCGTTTATAAATGATATTCGGTGCTTTGCCAGTGGCGACAAGCTGATTGAGTATTTCGTTAATGAGGGATATTATAGTGGTAACTTAATGCGTTATATTCCTACGCTTATTCTGCTTGATATTCATGTGCCGGGAACTGATGGTCTGGAAATTCTCCAGCGTATTAGGGAGCATCCTACAACCCGGGACATGCCGGTTATTATTATAACGGGCGATACTTCCGGGCCTGCCGTTGAGCGCGCACGTAAGCTTCGGGCAAATGCCTTTGTCAGCAAGCCGCTTCACATGGACCAGGTACATCAGGTTATTTACACTGGCTGGGGTTGGCCAAATGGTTTGCCGCCATAAGTTGTAAATTGTTACTGTTTTTTCTGAATGGTGTTATATTTAGAGTCGTCGTGGAACTATTAGCAAACCGGATTGTTTTAAATTTAATGTCTTAATGTCTTATTTTTTGTTGCTATCTTTAGGGGTAATATGGATCCTCTTAAAATATTAATTGTGGATGATAGTGAGCCGGACCGAGAGGTTTATAAGCGCTATTTACAGGGAGAGAGATTCCTGTTCTTTGAGGCCGATAAAAGCTCTGCCGGTCTGGAGGTTGCAAAGAAAGAAGATCTTGACTGTATTATCGTCGATTATAATCTGCCTGACGGGGATGGCGTCGATTTCATTCATGAGTTTCTGGCAAAGGGGCGCAGCCCTTATGCGGCACTGTTGATGGTGACAGGGCAGGGCAATGAAAGCACGGCGGTCGAGGCCATGAAATCCGGCGCGGCTGATTATATTTCCAAAGACAATATCAAAGAAAATCTTTTCAAAAAGACAGTGCTCGACGCTATCGAAAAGGCGAGCTTGCGTAAGCAGCTCCAGCTTTATCAGGACTATCTCGAAAGGTCTAATCAGGCGCTGTCGGAATTTACGCATACGGTTTCCCATGATTTAAAGGCGCCGTTGCGCCGGATGATTTCTTTTTGCGAACTGCTCGAAGAATCCGCCGGTGACAAACTGGATAAGGACAGCCGGGAATATATGGAGCGGATTTCCGGCAATGCGCGCCGGCTACAGAAATTCGTCGATGATCTTCTTGCTTATTCCCGGGTATTGCACGCCCATGAAGAAAAAGAGCTTGTGGATTTAAACAAGCTGGTTGGGGAGGTCGTGGATGATCTGTCCTTTATGGTCGAAGAAGCCAATGCAAAAATTGAAATCGGTGATTTGCCGAAGGTGTGCGTCTATCCGACCCGTATGCGCCAGCTCTTTCTCAACCTGATTTCAAACTCGATTAAATATCATGGCGAACAAGATCCGGAAGTGGAAATATCCTGTGCCGATGAGGGGCAGAAACACGTTTTTTGCGTATCGGATAACGGTATAGGTATTCCTGAAGACGGACAGCAATGCGTGTTTGCAGCGTTTCAGCGTATGCATTCCCAGGACGCAATTGAGGGAACGGGGCTCGGCCTGTCTATTTGTAAGAAGGTCGTTGAAGCCCATGACGGGAATATCTGGGTGGAATCAGAGCCGCCCAAAGGTTCGCAATTTTATTTTACCTTGCCCAAAGAAGAATGTGGCTAGTTTTACGGAGCCATTGTCTTTTCGCCGGGCAGGGCAACCGTTTTAAACCAGTATGATTTTATCAGCAGCACAACGTCACGGAATTTTTCCAGATCAACCGGTTTGGTGATGTAGCTGTTCGCGCCTTGCTTATAGCAATCCTGAATATCTCTTTCCGCGTCTGATGTGGTGAAGACGATGACCGGAATGGATTTCAGGTCGTCGTGTGTCTTTATCTGTTTCAAAATGTCGCGACCGTCAATGCCTGGCAGGTTAAGGTCAAGCAAGATGATGCCGGGGCGCGGAAACGCGTCCGGATCTTCGCTGCTCGTTACATTCTCCAGAAATTTAAGTGCGTCTTGCCCTGTTTCGCAGTGGCAAACCGGGTTATGCATCCCGTTTTTGCGAAACATTCGCTGGATTGTCTGGAAGTCAGCCATACTGTCTTCCACCACCAGAATGGGCAGGTTATCGTAATCTTCCTGCATTTTCCCTTTACGCTCCCTTAGTCTACTTTTCTTATTATTAGTATACACCATTAACCATTTTTTTTGTGTATTTCACAAGATTAAATCTTAACCGCGATAGTAGGGCGAATAAATTTCCTTTTTAAAAACAATCGCTTTCATGCGTATGTTGCCGGCTACGCTCTTGTATTGACAACAAAAATAGGGTCTTATGGTATTGCTGCGCCTGTTAGGAAAAGCGAGCCAGTGTGGGATATAATGATAGTTATGGGTGTGTTAAGGCGCGGGTTGTAGAAGATGTGGGAAACGCATATTTCTATTAAAACGACTTTGTTTGTTTTTATCAGTACGTTGAACGTGCTGATCGCCCTTTTGGTCGGGTTTAATGTCTATAAGGCGTGGAACAGTTATCACGAAGTTCAGGGGTTGTTGCAAAGTCTGGATGCCAACAACCTGTTTTATAAATCGGAAAAATCACTTTCGCTAGAGCGCGGCGTTGCGTCTTCTATTCTTTATGTCACGGACGATGTGGCAGAGGTTTTGTACCCGAAATTGCTGGAAAATAGAGCGCAGGCGAATGATTACCTTCAGGCCGCGCTATCTGCCGTTGAACAAAGGGAAAAAGGGGAACAGGCAGAGCAGGACAGGGAAAATGTGCGGGAGAAGCTCGAGGATCTTGAAAATGTGCGCAAGGAGATGGATGCGGCGCTGAATGATCCTGAAGGTGTTTATGACCGCGGCGTAATTACGGGGAATTACTTTCAGGCAACGACCGCCTTGGCGCTTGCTATCGGGGATTACGTTGCTTTGTATTCTGCTCCTGTGATGGATATAGATCCGCTGGTGTCCCAGCAGATGCTTTATAAGCAAATGGTCTGGCAAATTACCGAATTTGCGGGGCAGGAATATGCCGAAATTGGCTGGTTGATTGCCAGTAACCGCTACCCTTCCGAGGAAATGCGTGGGAGGTATCACAATCGTCGCGGCCATATCGAGCGTGGCTGGCGTGTCGTCCGTATGTTAGCAGAAACCAGTCATGCCGGGGACGTGTTGGCACCATATATGGACGAAGCTGAAACCCACTATTTCCTGACATTTGACCAGATTAAAAGAATGTTTTTTGCCCCGGGTGTCAAGGACATGGACACGCCGTATCCAATCACCATCGAGCTTTGGCTGGAAAAGGCCTCGCAGGCAACAGATATGCTGCTGCAAATGCAGGATGCCGCAATTGTTCATAATCGCAGCTATGTGCATTCGATGGAAGATCAGGCATGGGAGGACATGCTGCTAAGCCTGTTGATGTTCGCCTGTGCGCTGGTGCTCAGCTTTTACTCGTGGAACATTATTGTCAACCGGATCATCCGCCCGGTCGATGGCATGGTAGAGGCCCTTTACCATGCAATTCACGGGGAAGACTACCAATTGCCCGATGTGCGCCAGCAATATGACGAAATCGGTAAATTGGGACGTATTCTGGAAGTTTTTCAGTACAAAACAAAGGAATGGGAGGACCGTAAAAACTATTTACGGACTATTCTTGCAACCATGATGGACGCGATCATTGCCATTAATGCGAAAGGCAAGATCCAGATGATAAACCCTTCCGCAGAAAAAATGTTTGGCTATACAGAGAGCGAGCTGTTGGGTGAAGATATGACGCTTTTAATGCCGGAGGAAATGCGCGAAAAACATAAAGCAGGCATGGATCGTTACCTGGAAACCGGTGTCGCGAAGGTCATGGGCACAACGCAGGAGTTTGAAGCCTTGCACCGGGACGGTACGGTTTTTCCCGTCGAAGTTTCGATTACCGAGACGCAGGAGGCCGGCCATAAGATTTTTGTCGGGGTGATGCGAGACATTACCCAGCGCAAGGCGGCAGAGGAAAAGATTGGGCGCTATCTTGCCGATCTGGAGCGTAGCAATCAGGAGCTTGATGATTTTGCGTATATCGCCTCGCATGATCTTAAAGAACCGCTGCGCGGCTTGCATAATTTTTCGCGTTTTTTGATAGAGGATTATGAGGACAGGCTGGATGAAGACGGCAAGAATATGCTGGAAACGATCTCGGAACTGACGCAGCGTATGGAAGCGCAGCTGAATGCCCTGCTGCATTATTCACGACTGGGTCGCACGGAACTCTCAATTCAGAAAACCGATCTTAACCAGCTGGTTGAAGAAGTCGTCAAGATGTTTGCGATTACCGTCAAGCAAAACGGGGCAGAGATTTCTGTGGTTCGCGAATTGCCGACGATCGTTTGTGATCATGTGCGAGTAAAAGAGGTTTTTCAAAACCTGATCGGCAATGCGCTGAAATATAACGAGAATGAAAAAGCGCAAATTGAAATCGGCTATGTCGAGGATCATCCTTCGCGGAAGGGGGAGGCTGTGTACTATGTCAGGGATAACGGCATCGGGATTGATAAGCGCCATATCGATTCAGTCTTTAAAATCTTTCGCCGCTTGCACCCGCGTCATGCTTATGGTGGCGGCACCGGCTCCGGCCTAACCATTGTTAAAAAGATTATCAATCAGCACAATGGGGAAATATGGGTGGAATCCGAGGGGGTCGGAAAGGGATGCACCTTTTATTTTACTCTGCCATCACAGAAGCTGGCCAAGGCCTAAACGGCCTGTGCTACTAGCCCCAGCTTTTCTTCTAAATCATCCAGCCGAAATGGCTTGGAAAGGTAGTCGTTCATACCTGCGGCCAGACACAGGATGCGGTCGTCTTCAGTCGCGTTTCCTGTCATGCCTATAATGTTTGCAGGCGTGAACTTTTGGGCGTTTTTGTCGGTGCTTTCTATGTCACGCATCCGGCGTGCTGTTTCCAGACCGTCCAGCTCGGGAATCTGGATGTCCATTATGACGACGGGATAGTGATGGCTTGTGAATAGTTGTAGCGCTTCGCTGCCGTTACGCGCAATGTCGCAGTCAAAGCCCAGTTCCTTTAATAAAGCTGATTCAATTTTCAGGCTTGGTTCATGGTCTTCGACCAGCAAAATCCGCATTTCTTGTTCCCCCTGATACACACACATAAATGCACACTGCTTAAAAGCATTTTTTATTTATGGTTTAATTTATGTGATTTTTTTATGGGATGCAAGGCTGTATTACCGAAAATATTTTTTCGGTGAACGGAACTTTTCAAATTTCCTTACGTTAACGGGGCAATGGTTATTCGATCTAGAATGGAGAAAAACATGAAAAAGTATCTGTTACTGGGCGCCGCTGCCGTTGTGGTGCTGGGAAGCGGTTCTGCGTGGGCGCAGGCTGGTTATGCTGCGAAAAGCGGCGATACGACCCTCGGCCAGGCGCGCTATGACTATAGTCAGCCTACGCAGCAAACGGCGCAACGCGACGCGCCGCCTCTTGAGATTCTCGGCGTTGAGCCCGCAGCCGGAGAGGGCAAGCGCCGTAATTATTTCCAGGGCGCTTATATTGGTGCTGACATTGGTTATAATTTCGGATCATACGAAAATAATAACGGCGATGTCGGTCTTGACGGCTTTTTGGCTAACGGCTTTGTCGGTTACGGTTATTCGTTCGGCAAGCGGGATATGATTGGCGGCTATGGCGCGATCGAACTTGCTTATGAATGGGACGAAGCTGATGGCAATATCGGCGCGCAAGACTACGACAAAGATCATGCATGGAAAGCCATGTTAAAGCCCGGTGTCGTCGTTGAAGGTAATGCTGCCGGTTACGGTATTATCGGTTACAGCCGCGGCGAGTTCGAGAGCGGTAGTGACGATGAAAATCTCGACGGCCTTATCCTTGGTGCAGGTATGGAGTTTAATACAAGGTCGCCGTTGAGGGTGCGCTTTGAATATACCTATACTAATTACGAAGACACCAATTTGAACAATGTCCGGTTTGACGGCCATGAAAGTGCCGCGACGGTCGGTGCGTTGCTTCGGTTTTAAAAGCTCTCTTGCTTAATCAGAAAAATGGCCTCTGCCCGTGGAGCAGAGGCCATTTTCTTCTTGTCTTGATGCGTTACCTGCCGGTTCTAACGCCGCCGACCCTTGGGCCGCTCCAGTAAATATGTTCTTCATCGGGGCGGTTTGTGTCGATGCTGAGCTTGTCGAGCGTTTCTTCGGTGGGGGTGCCTGTAACTGCAAGCCTGTTGTTTGCCTGAAACTCGCGCAATGCTTTTTGGGTGCGCGGCCCGAAAATGCCGTCAATAGGGCCGGGGGCGTAGCCTCTTTTGTCTAGTTCGCGCTGGATGCCCAGGGTTTCGTTAGGCGTCAATTGTGTGCCGCGCTCCACTCCGCGTGTTGAGGGGCCTATCTTCGTCATGATGCCCATCGTGCCTGCGCTGCTATGCCTGCCGTCGGTAATGGCGAATGCGTTGCCGGCTATACAAATGGCGGCTGTGCTTACGAGCAATGTCTGGAAGATGCGTCTCATCGTTTTTCCTTTCTGATGGTTGCTACTAGGAAAACGACAATTCCCGCCAGATAGTTTCAAAATTCCCGCTCTGGTCGCAGGACGCCGGAACTACGCAGAGGGTTGAGCGTAGGTTATGGGGGATAGATGAAACCTTTGCGAAATATAGTATGAGAGATATCGGAGCGGATAATGGCAGCGAGCATGACACGATGCGCCCGACCCTTTTCAAGCCGGGCCGGAATTGCTGGCGTACCAGCCGGATTTCTCATGGCACTTTGCTGGTAGATTGCGCGGATTTTTACCGGGCGCTGCACAGTGCGATCGTCAAGGCAAAACGGCGGATTATCATTGTTGGCTGGGACATTGACAGCCGTATCCGGCTGCTGCGCGGTGATGATGAAAAAAATGCCGCCACGCCCTCGAAAGCGGGAGAGTTACTGGCTTGGAAGGCGCGGGAAAACCCTGGCATCGAGATTTACCTGCTGCGCTGGGATTCATCGGTTACGTTTATGGGGCAGCGCGAGCTGCTGGCCGAAAGGGTCTGGGAGTTTATAACGCCGCCCAATGTCCATGTCTGGCTCGACAGCACGATTTCAGCCGGGGGGAGCCATCACCAGAAAATTATCCTGATTGATGATGAGGTTGCTTTTACCGGCGGCATGGATATTGCCCCGCAGCGCTGGGACGAGCGCGCGCACCGCCCCGTGGAGCCGGAGCGTTATGATGATGACGGCGCCTATACGCCTTATCATGATATTCAGATTGTTCTGCATGGGCCGGTGGTGGCCGATTTGGGGGCGCTGGCGCGGTGGCGCTGGGAACATGCCGCCGACTATGAAATTCCGCTGCCGTCGCGCCGCGCCCAATTATCCGGCAAAACCTTGCCGCAATGCTGGCCGGACGGGTTTGATCCCGGCTTTGTTAATATGGACTGCGCGATTGCACGCACGATCCCGTGGATGGGCAAGCATCCGGAGGTATATGAAGTGCGGCAGATGTATCTGGATATGATCGACGCGGCGCAGGAATTTATCTATATCGAGAACCAGTTTCTGGCAGACGAGGTGATCGCGCAGGCGCTCAACAGGCGGCTGCGGGAGAATGAAGCGCTCAAGCTGCTGATCGTCAGTTCCTATAATCCGCAAGGGCTGTTCGAGCGCGAGGCGTTATGGGCGCTGCGCATAGACTTCAAGCGCAAGCTGGAGGAAGGGGTCGCGCCGCAGCGGGTGAAAATGGCGTATCCTATTGTCTATGACGCGCAAGGCGCCGCTTTTCCCAAGAGGATCCATGCCAAGATTTTCGCCGTTGATGACCGTTATTTCACAGTCGGTTCGGCCAATATCAATCACCGTTCCATGTCGCTGGATACAGAGTGCGATTTGATCATCGCCGCCAGAACCGCCGAAGAGCGGCAGGTATTGGCGCATACGCGAAACGACCTGATCTGCGAGCATAGCGGCAAGACCGAGGCGGAAATTGAGAAGATTATTGCGGGTAAACCGGTGCGCGCCTTTTTGCATCGTCCCGGCAAAAATGTCTGCCGGTTGCATGAAATTGACGATGCTGTTTTTGCTCCGCACGCCTTGCACAGGATCGCGGTGCGGCTGGCTGATCCGGCCGATCCGTTGCTGCCTTCCGTTTATTCACTTAATCCAGGGGAGGTCAGGCCAATGAAAAATCCCAAGAAGCATGTTCTGGTTTTTTCCGTACTGTTTATGGTGCTGGCGATTGCGGGCATCAGTTACATCAGCACCCACACGGAATGGATCACGGCTGAGAATGTCGAGGCATTTTTATATAGCGCGCGGGGGACGCTCTGGGGACTGCCGCTGGTTTGCGCGATTTATGTGCTGGCCGGTTTTGTCATGTTCCCGGTTACGGTCCTGTCGCTGGCGACGGCGGCGGTGTTCGGGGCGGTGCTTGGCCCTTTATATGCCATGTGCGGCGCGCTTTTGAGCGCGGCCGTCCTGTTCTGGGTGGGGGAGCTGGTAGGCATGAAGTGGCTGCGCAAGCTGTTTGGCGAGGTTGCGCAGAAGATCGACCGCAAGATGCACGCGCAGGGCGTTCTGGGCGTGGCCGCCGTGAGGATGGTGCCGATCGCGCCGTTCAGCCTCGTCAACCTAGTCGCCGGGATTTCCTCTATCCGGTTCTGGGACTTTATCGCCGGTTCGTTTCTCGGCTTGCTGCCGGGGCTGGTCGCCAAGGGGCTGATCGGGGACTCGCTGGCGCAGCTTGTGCTGAACCCTTCCGCCGATACGATCGCCTATCTCGGGGTGGGGATCGTGGTCTGGATCATTTTGCTGATCGGGGCGCAAAAACTTGTCAGGCGCTATGCGCCGCAAAAGAAAGAAGTCTGACCTGTGACCGTTCGATTGCTGAGCTATAACATCCATAGTGGCTGGGGGCTTGACCGGAAGCATGATTACCAGCGCCTGAACCGCCTGCTGGAAGAGCACAAGATCGATATTGCCCTGTTGCAGGAAGTCGATACGCGCCCGCCCAACCGCCCGACGGAAAAGGATGTCGCGGATTTGTGCGGCGACCGTTTTCCGCATTTTGTCGCCGGCCCGACCGTGGAGGAGGAGGCCGGATGGTACGGAAACGCCGTCCTGTCGCGCTTTCCGGTGCTGGGGCATGAAACCGTCGATATCAGCATGCCGGGGCGGGAGCCGCGCAATATCATGGAAGTGCTGATCGATACCCATCAGGGGATATTGCGCGTCCTGAATACGCATAAAGGCCTGAACCATGGCGAGCGCAAGCGGCAGTTGGAAAAGCTCCATGTTCTGATCGACCGGGAAAGCGACCTGCCGTTATTCGTCAGCGGCGATATTAACGAATGGCACACCTCGTCCCGCGCGATGCGGGAGCTGAATAGCTCGCTTCACTCGGAAAAGGTGGGGGCGACGTTCCCGACATGGTTCCCGCTCTTTCACCTCGACCGGATATGGTGCCGTCCCGATGCGATTATCAAACAGGCCTGCGTTCTTAAAAACGCAAAAACCCGCTTTTTCTCCGACCACTACCCGGTGCTGGTCGAGCTTGACGCGCTGCGCGGCCAAAAGGACTGACCCGCCCGAAAATCACAAGTTAGTCCAGTGCCGGTTAGTCCGCTTGCCACGCAAGCCGTTGAATTTAAAAAAAGAAAAAACGGACTTAGTCCAGCCCAAAAAGCGAAGCGCTCCCCCGCGCGCAAAGCGCCCATGAAAAAAGCGCACTAAGTGCGCTTGATAGTATGATTATAGCAGAAATGGTGGTGATGGGCGAGGGGCACAGAAAAGTCGTGAAGTGTTGTGCTGAAATGTATTTAGGCTTTTTCCGTATCCGTGTCTTTTCTATAGCAAAATTTTATCGGCACATTTATGGAGACTTAGTCATCTTTGCCTATGTTCTTTTCTCTATCCCGATAAGCAGTGACTACCCTTCCTATGCTATGGCCAGCTGATACTACTGTAGACACAACAACTCTATACAGCTTCGGTTGTGGGTTGTATCCCCAGTACCGCTTTCTGCCATCTTCTTGTATAGCACTACAAGGCGTTTCAGCAATAATCTCTGCCGCTTTATCGATGGATAAATCATGGCCGGGACGCTCAGCTTCGAAAGCGCTCGTATGGTGCTTACTGCTTTTTATTTTGTCGTATTTATTGTTCACAATTGAATTATATATGAAGGGTACCAGTGTGCGCAACCAACCCTTGGGGCTTCTCGCCACAGTGCGGGAACAAACGCCCGCACGGTGTTGTTAACCATATATGTCATTGTGGAAATTATATCCTAAGGCTCGGCAGTTGGATCCGCGTTGGTTGGATTTTAGTTATCGGAAGCCGATATTGGTGGAGGCGGATTCGCCTGCCGAAGCGCGGGTGAAGGCGGCGCATTGGGAGCGGCGTTTTATTGATGAGCATTACGGCAATGAAAGTCCGGCGGGGCGCAGCGCTTTTGAGGACGAGAAGCTGTATGCCAGTGTCGAGATTAGCCCGGAAATTGCCGAGAGCGAGGAAGATAGCGGGATGCCGCTTATTCACTAGCGTTTCGGGAGTCTTGAGCGCCTTGAGAGTCTTGAGAGTCTTGAGAGTCTTGCCGGTGGAACCGTTCGCCCTTGCCAAGCAGAATACCGTTATGGCCGGCAACGCCCAGTTCGAGGCTTTGGGCGATGCGGCGGGCGCTGTCGATGAAATGCGCGGCGGCGGCCGGCGGGCAGACTTCATGGGCGGTTTGTTCAAACAGTTCCAGCCAGTGATCGAAATGGTCGGCATCGACCGGCAGGGGCAGGTGCTTTTCCATTGGCCTGCCTTGATAGCGTCCTGTCGAGAGCGCGACTGACGACCAGAAAGCACACATGCGTTGCAGGTGCGGTTCCCAGTCGGTGATGCGGTCGTTAAAGATCGGGCCGAGCAAATCGTCCTTGCCGATTTTGGCGTAAAAGGTGCGTACCAGCTTTTCGATCATGGGTTCGTCGATGCCGGTCCGGGCGCTGATTTCCGCTGTCCTGCGCGCGCGGCGTTCTGCCGGGGTTTCATTGTCGTCGCTTGTGTCATCGTATGTGCTCATGCTTTTGAACATATACGCCGGAACGGCGGCTTGTGAAGGGATTTCGCGCATGTAAAAACCGCCCTGATAACAGGGCGATTTTTGTTTAACTTTTTTGTTTAACCGGTGTCTTTCTTTCAGGCGCTGCGGCGGGATGCAGAGCCGCCTTTGCGGCCTGCTTCGCGGGCGCGTTGAGAGCCTTTTTCAAAGCTGCCGGAAGAGGCTTTGCCGCCTTTTGATCCGGCGCGGCGGGCTTCTTCACTACCTTCGACGAATTGGCCGCGTGCATCGCGTCCGGACTGGGTGGTTTCACGTGCCATCATATCCTCCTATGAGTTGGCTAGGGTTAAGTACGATGCAACTAACAAAATCCGCAGCGGATAGTTCCGCTAAAAAAATAATGGTTATTGGGGCGGGATTTATCCCCGGTAGGCTTGGTTTTTGGAAGTTGTTGGTTGTCAATGAGTTAAAAGTCTTTATATCGTTGCGTATGCTAAAACGAAGCGCACAGCGAAGCCTGTTTGCGGCAAGCCATGTCTTGCCTTTATGCGCCATGCTTGCGCTGTCGGGCTGTCTGGGCGGATGGGGGCCGTTTTCGCAGGATACGCATTACCGGATCAGCGGGGTTAAACCGGGGCAGGAGGAGCTTGGCAGTTATTTGCAGGCGATCCTTGATAACCGGCTGGATCAGGATCTCGATCAAAGCGATGACGAGCAGGAAAATGCGCGGCGTGAGGCCTATCGCGAGGAAAAGATCCGCGGCGATCTGGTCAAGGCGCTCAAGGCCAAGGGCTATTACGAGGGCAGCGTCGCGTATGAGGATGACGGCGCGGCCGCTTTTTCAGGGACATATCAGATCGATCCGGGGCCGCTTTATCATATCGGCTCGGTTAGCGCAGAGCCGGAAGACTTTGTTTCTGAAGGGGCGCTGAACGGCTTGCTGGCGGGCGATCCGCTGGAGGCGGCAAAGGTGCTGGCGGCGCAGGCGGCTTTATACAAGGCGACGGAAAAGGGGCATTGTTACTTTACGCTGGATGTGTCGAACAAGGTTGTGCTCGACCCGCAGGCGAACAGTGCGGCGGTGACTTTTGCCGTCAAGGCGGGGGACGAAGCGCAGTTTGGCGAGGTGAGCTTTACCGGCCATAAAGATGTGCGCGAGTCTTATCTGCGCAAGTTGCAAACATGGAAGCCGGGCGATTGCTTCCGCCGTGACAGGATTGAGTCCTTGCGGACGAAGCTGCTGGAAACCGGGCTTTTTTCGCAGGTCGAGGTGGCTTTGCCGGACAGCCCGGATGCGGACGGGACGGTCCCGGTTACGGTCGAGCTGACAGAGCGCGCGCCGCGCAGTGTTGAGGCAGGGCTTAGCTATTACACGGATGAGGGGCTGGGGGTTACGCTGGGCTGGCAGCATCGCAATCTGTTTGGTTCGGCGGAGGAGCTGGATATTGCGCTGGCATGGACGCAGATCAAGCAGCGGCTCGGCGCTGATTTTTCCAAGCCGCATTTTCTGCGCAAAGACCAGACGCTGAATTTAAACGCGGCGCTGCGGCAGGAAGATAGCGATGCTTTTGAGGAAACGGCGCTGGAGCTTGGCGGCGGTATTACGCGCAAGCTGTCGAAATATCTGTCCGGTTCGGCGGGGGTGAAATTCCTGCTGACCGAGATTGAGGAGCAGGGTGATACAGAGACATTCGGACTGTTATCGACGCCCGGTACGCTGAAGTTCGATAACCGCGATGATCCGCTTGACCCGCATAAGGGCTGGCTGTTGACCGGGGCGGTGACGCCGTTTTTTGACACGTTCGGGCAAAGTGATCCGTTTGTGAAAGTGCAGGGCGGGGCGCGCACCTATTTTGATTTCGGCACGTATGCCGATCTGGTGCTGGCGGCGCGGGGGAATGTCGGCAGTATCATGGGTAGCGGCACGTTCGATATTCCGGCGAGTGAGCGCTTTTTTGCCGGTGGCGGCGGTTCGGTGCGAGGTTTTGGTTATCAGGAAGTCGGGCCGATTGATAATAATGGCGATCCGACCGGCGGCCGTTCAAGGGTGACAGGCTCCGCCGAGGCGCGTTTCAGGATCAAGGGCGATTTTGGCGGCGCGGTGTTTATTGATGCGGGCAGCGTGTCTGAAAGTGCTTCGCCTGATTTCGAGAATTTCTCGATCGGGGCCGGGGCTGGGGTGCGTTATTTTACGGACTTCGGGCCGCTGCGCTTTGATTTGGCTGTGCCGCTGAACCGGCGTGATGAGCTGGACGAAAATTATCAGTTTTATATCAGTATCGGGCAGGCATTTTGATGAAAGCATTCGAGTTTATCAAAAAGGCGACAAATGCGATTTTCGCGGCGACCGGCGGGACGCTGCTCTGGCTGCTCGCCCTGATTATGGTGCTGGTGGTTATTGTCGAGCTGGCGCTGATTGGTGCGGTTGTCTGGCTGCATGCGGAAGGCGGGCAAAGCTGGTTGCGCGGGCAGCTTGCGGCGGCAACGGCGGACAGTGGCTATGAAGTCGATTTTTCCGGCCTGTCTTACCGTTTTCCGCAAGGGATCGGGGTAAAGAGCTTGTCGGTTGCTGACGGGCAAGGGGAATTGGCAGCGGCGCAAAATGTCGTTGTCCGGCCTGCGTTCCTGCCGCTGGCGGCGCGGCATCTGTCTTTTGGCGTTTATCTTGATGAGCTTGTTTTAAGCCGTTTGCCGGAGGGCGGGCAGGCAGAGGAGAAGGTGAGCGGTTTTGACCTTCCCGACCTTTATTTTAACGTGATTGCGCTTGACCGGCTGGAGGTTGGGCGGCTTGAAGTTTCCGAAGAAATTGCCGGGATGACGCTGCTGCTGTCGCCGCGAGTGTCGGCGCGGCTGCGGCTTGAGGATAAGGTTGCGATAGGGCTGGAGGGCGAGATCGGCCAGCCGGAGGGAGAGGCGCTGGTCTGGTTGCCGGAAAAGGTTGCGTTTGACGGTGCGCTGGAGCCGCAGTCGCTGAAGCTGCTGGTTGAAAAACTCTCTTTGGAGGCGCCGGTTTATGCGCTGGAGGGGCGCGGCGAGGTCGATCTGGCGAACAATACGCTCGATCTAACGGTTTCGGGGCAGGCGCGTGAGCTGGCGCAAATTTCCGCAGAGCTGGCAGGGAGTGCGGCGCTGTCCGGTACGGTGACTGGCGCTTTGGATAATCCGGTTTTGAACGTTGAAGCCAAGCCGCGACTTGAGATGCTGAAAGAGCGCGGGCTTAGCAATATGACGGTGACGGCGACCGCGCTCGATTTGTCCGGCGAGCCGAGCGGGCAGGTCGAGGTGCTGGTGAACTACCAGAAAAGGCAGGGGCGTTTCGCCGCCGGTTATGTCTGGCAGGCGCCGGTGCTGTCATTGAGCGAGATAACGGGCAGCGCGCCGTCACTGGCTTTGAGCGGTGATGTGGCGCTTGATACTGAAACGGCGCTGGCGCAAGGGGCGCTGGAACTTCGTGCGGAGGATTTTGAGCCTTATAGCGATCTGATCGGGCTGGTGATTGGCGGCAGCGGTACGGTGGCGGCGCGCCTGTCAGTGATGGACGGGCGGCAGGCGGCCGTGGTGGAAACGCATCTGGCCAATGTCGTCTATGATGATTTTTCGGCGGCCAAAATCGACCTGAGCGCGTCGGTGCCGAATATCCAGTCGCCTTTTCCGGAGGACGGGCAGCTTGAGGTGCGGGGGCTTTATCTTTCGGATGCGGCGCGTTTTGACAAGCTCTCGGCACAGACTAAGCGTAAAAAGGACGGCGCTTCCTATCATATGACCTTTGCCGGTGACGGCCATGCGCAGCGTGATTTTTCGCTGCGGGGTAAGGCCGATGTTGACGGGGTAGCAAGTGGTTTGCCGTCATTTTCAAATATTGCGCTGACGGTGGCGAGTGCCGGATCGGAGGCAATCTTATCCGGAGCGGTTAGTCAGCAGAATGTAGATCTCTCTCTAAACGCCAAAGAGTTTGCGCTTTCGGCCTTGCCGCTTGCTTTGCCGCCGCAATTCCAGATGGTCACGATCGACGCGCAGGCGCAGCTAAAGGGAGCGCCTTCTGCACCGAGCGGGACGTACAAGCTGCGTTTTAGTCCGCTGGATATTAGCGGCCTTGATTTTAATATTGCGGTGGATGGCGGCTATCAGCAAGGGATGCTGTCGGCGGCGCTGAGCGGGACAGGACAGAGGATCCGGCAGCTTTCCGGTAGCGCGAAGTTGCCGTTTGATCTGTCTTTGATGCCTTTTGCAGCGGGTGTGCCGCAAGGGGCGGTAGTGGATGGCGGCTTGACGTTTGATGCCGATGCGCAGGTGCTGGCGGCTTCGGTCTTGCCGCCGGGTCATCTTCTTACCGGTCAGCTGAATGTGCAGGCAACGCTGTCCGGGACGCTGGAAAGTCCTGATGTAAAAGGCACGCTGCGCCTTCGTGATGGATCCTATGCTTACGATGCTTATAATCTGAAACTATATGATCTGAATTTAGAAGCGGCGCT
>CBDUPU010000010.1:0-20219 GCA_965369185.1 uncultured Rhodospirillales bacterium | reverse complement strand
ATCCAAACGAAACTTCAAGGTTCGTATAATGATGAAAAGAACGGTTTTTATTGCTTTGGCAATGGCGGCTTTTTTGGCTGTGACACAGCAGGCGTCTGCCGCTGCAGAGCCCAAGCTGCTTGGTAATTACGGTAAGTGGTCTGCCTATATGTTTATGGAAGGCGGTAACAAGGTTTGTTATATGGCGTCGCAGCCGACCAAGGCGGAAGGAAACTATACCCGCCGTGGTGAGATATTCGCGCTGATCACCCATCGCCCCGGCGAAGGGACGAAGGACGTGTTTAGCTATATTGCCGGTTATCCTTACAAGCCGGGCAGCGATGCGACCGTGAGTGTCGGCAGCAACCGTTTTACATTGTTTACACAGGACGAAACGGCCTGGGCGCCGGATTCCTCGGTTGACAGCAAGTTGGCCGCGGCGATCCGCAAGGGTAGTGACATGGTGGTTAAAGGGACATCAACACGCGGTACGGTAACGACTGATACGTTCAGCCTGTCCGGATCTTCTGCCGCGCATGATGCGATCACCAAGGAATGCGGCATGAAATAAGCGCCTGTCAGGTGTTTATACTGAAGGCCGGCAGTTTATTGGTAGTAGAAAGGGTTTTGGCATGAAGCATATCGAAGTTTCCAAAAAAATCGAGTTGGCAAAACCCTCTACGCCTGAAGACCTCAAGAAAATTTTGATGAACCATCTGGAAAAGACCATTGATGTGGAAACGGTCACGGATGGTGATTCCCATTTCAAATTCAAAGGTACGACCGGTGCGCCTGCCAGTATGACCCGCCATTCCCGCGTCGAGTTCGACGTTTCGATTAATTACCAGAAAGAAGACGGTTTGGCGCGGATCATCATTTCCGGCCATGCGCGCGCCGCCCGCTCGCTGGTGCTGCTCTATAGTATGGCGTTTTTCCTGTTGCTGCTGGTCGGGCTGCTGCCCGGTTTCTATGAAACCAGCCAAGAGGAAAGCGGCGCCATAGACGCTTTGTTCTTCCTGATCTTCGGCATCTTCATTGTCTATGATGTTAACAGTAAACTCGCACTGACCAAGGAACATCTTGAAACCGCACTTCAATCGTTTAACACAGCGCTGGGCTGATTTGTCCCCCGGTATTCGCGTGCCGCTTGGGCGGCGGATATTGGCTTTTATTATGCCCTGTGATAAATCAGATCAAGATTACGTGGATTATGGTTACGTAAGGAAGGCGCTCCTTCCTGAATACAGGGACATTATGCCTGAAAACGAGTATATTCTGGAACGCAAGCATTGGCTCAACTGGCTCGGCCAGTATTTCCCGGTGCGGCATCGTTATATTCTGACCCGCAGCAACCGCTTGCGGCTGCGCTATGTGCTGCCGTCGGCTGCGTGCTGCCTGACATTGACGCTGACCGGCCTGGGCGGCGCTGTCAAACCTTCGCAGGCCGTGGGTATGTTTCAGGCTTCTGCCGTTGCCATGCAGGAAGCAACGGCCGATTCTGTTGATTCTGCAGCCATGGGAATGGCAACGGCGCAAAAGCGTTTGAGCCGTTATGCGAAGGAAACAGGGACGGCCAAAAATGATGGAGAGCTGCAAGCCGGACTGCAGCTTGCCTCTTTTGTCCCGCCGGAGGTCAAGCCGCCGCCGGAGCCGCGCGAAGAGACGCTGAAGATCGGCAAAGGTGATACGCTGGCCGGTGTCTTGCAACGGGCCGGTGTTGGTGCTGGCGATGCCTATAAGGCGGTGATGGCGATGCAGGATATATTCGATCCGCGCAAAATCCGTCCCGGGCAGGAAGTTCATGTCCGCTTTGATCCCCTAAGTGACGATAATTACGAATTTTCACAGCTTCAGATCGGCCTTGACGCATTGCGCTCCTTGAGCCTTGTGCGCGGGAAAGATGGCGGTTTTGAAACGGCCGTAGAAGAAAAAGACGTCGTCAAACAGGTTTACGCAAACCGCGCCGATATCCAGCTATCGCTGTATGGTTCTGCGGCGCAGGCAGGCATCCCGATGCCGGTCATTGCGCAGGCGATCCATATTTATTCCTGGGATGTTGATTTCCAGCGGGACATCCGCAAGGGAGATTTTCTGGAAGTGCTGTACGAGCAGTATGAAACTGAAGCCGGCGACAAGGTCAAAAACGGCGATGTCATTTATGCGCGGCTGAATGTGAATGGTCAGGACATTCCGGTTTACCGTTTCGAAACCGAAGACGGGGATGTTGATTATTACACCGCAGAAGGCAAAAGCATCCGCAAGGCGCTGATGCAGACCCCGATTGACGGGGCGCGGCTGTCTTCCGGTTTTGGCAAGCGCCACCATCCGGTACTTGGCTATGCGAAGATGCATAAGGGCGTTGATTTCGCAGCGCCGCGCGGAACCCCGATTTATGCTGCCGGCGACGGCACGATTGAGAAGGCCGGTCCGTGGAGCAGCTATGGCAACTATGTGCGTATCCGCCATAATGGCACGCTGAAAACCGCCTATGCGCATTTGAAAGGCTTTGCCAAAGGGATTACGCCGGGCGCGCGGGTCAAGCAGGGGCAGGTGATCGGTTATGTCGGTACGACCGGGCGTTCGACCGGGCCGCACTTGCATTATGAAGTCCTTGAAAATGGCCGTCAGGTCAACCCGAAGAGCGTGAAAATGCCGCAGGGCAATATCCTTAAAGGGGCGCAGCTTGCCAGCTTTAAAAAGCATATTGAGTCGATTAACCACGAATATGCTTTACTGTCAGGTTCCACCAAGATGGCGTCCCGTTAGGCGCGCAACATCTTTGGGCGTTAATAGCCTTTATCCAGATCAACAAGGCCGGCGGGTTTTTCGCCGGCTTCTAGCTTTTCTATGGCAGCGCGCAGCACAGGCGCGGCGGTCAGGGGCATGGTCATCGCTGCAATATGCGGTGTTGCGATGATTTTTCCGTGGCCAAGGAACGGATGGTCTTCGGGAAGCGGTTCCTTGCGAAAGACATCGAGGGCGGCGCGGTAGAGGTGGCCGCTATCGAGCAGGTCGATAAGGTCCTGCTCGACGATATGCTTGCCGCGCGCGGCGTTGATAATGCTCGCCCCTTGCGGCAGGCGCGCCATGGTGTCGCGGTTCAGAATGTCTTCGGTTTCCGGCGTTAGGGGAAGCAGGCAGACAAGAATGTCGGTCTGCATCAGAAATTTACCCAGCCCGCGATCGCCGGCAAAACATGTCACGCCTTCGATTGTCTTTTGCGTCCGTGACCAGCCGCGCAGCTTGAAGCCGAAGGGGCGCAAGGCCTCAAGGCAGGCAAGACCGAGGTCGCCAAGCCCCATGATCCCGACGCTGCATTGTGAGGCAAGGGCGGGAATTGGCGGTGTCCAGTCGAGCGGCGCGCCGGAGGTGTAATCATCATGGCGGCGGTGAAAGCGCAGGACAAAGCCTGAGACATATTCGGTCATGCTTTGCTTCAGGCCGGGGTCGAGCATCCGGACAAGCTGCGCGCCGCGTGGAAAGCCGGGATGGCCGATATACTGGTTAACGCCCGCGCTGAGTGACAGAACGGCCTTCAGGTTGGGAAAGCGGTCAGTGTCCTGCTTTTCCAGCCGCCAGACGATGAGATATTCAATATCTTCATCGGCACCGTAATCAGGGGCGATGCGCAGATCGTAACCTGCAAATTCCTTTTGCAGGGCGGGAACCCAATGGGTGTGATCGACCGGAAAGAAGGGGCGGAACAAGATTGCCATTTATGCGCCTCTTATGCTGTTCCAGGGTTTGAAGCGCAGGCCATAAATCAGGGCGAGGACGCCCGCCATTGAAAACCAGAACAGCGCGTATGACATGTGGTTGTTGGGCATTTCAAGCCGCGTGGCGGCGGCGAGAGGGTAGGAGGCGGCGTTCGGGCGCTTCGGGTCGGCATAGAGCACATAGGGCATCAGATCCTCAAGGCCTTTGGCGGCGGCAATCTCGTGCAGATCCAGCCGGTACCAGTGTCCTTGTGCGGGGCTGTTTTCCGGCATAAAGCGGGTGGGCGCGGATGGCTTGCGCGCTGTCCCGGTAATGATGAGCGGTTCATCCGGGCGGGAAAAGCCTTGTTCTTTTGCGCTTAGCGGAACCCAGCCGCGATTGACGAGGACAAGGTGGTTATCGATCGTTTCAAACGGGGTGATGACGTGATAGCCGGGTTTGCCGTCATGGGTGCGCGGGCCGATCAGTAATTCCTTGTCATGGAGATAGATGCCTTCAGCAAAGCTGCGGACAATCTGGCGGTCTTGCGGCAGGGCGGCGAGGTGTTCCGGCGTTAATTCGAACTGCATCGGATCAGCCTGATAGGACGCTTCCAGTTCGGCAAGCAGCGCTGTTTTCCACTCCAGGCGTTTGAGCTGCCACGTACCTAGGCTACATAGGATGGCAATGCCGAGTAGTGTAAACAAGGTTGCCCAGAGCGGGAACTTCATTGGCCGTCTTCTTTGTCCCAATCGTCGGGGCGGTGTTTATATTGCAGGGCGATGACGTAGGCCTTTAGGGGGCGCAGCGTACCGAGCGTGATCAGCAGGGCGACGAAACCCCAGACAACCCCGTGAACCCAGAGCGGCGGGCTGGCCAGTACCTCCAGAAAATAGGCGAGAGGCACCAGCAAAAAGCCGAGAATAAACATCAGGAATACGGCAGGGCCGTCGGCGCTGTCATTCTTGCCGATGGCGAGACCGCAGACATCGCAGCGGTCGCGCACGGTCAGGCTGAAGCGGGACTTGTAAAGGTCGCCTTGCCCGCATTTCGGACATTTGCAGGTCAGTCCCAGCCTGATCAGGTTCGTATCAGGGAGTGGCGATGTGTCGTCGCCGGCCATATCAGCCCCCGATGCCGATCGTGTTACCCCAGTAATAGATCGAGACGAACAGGAACAGCCAGACGACGTCAACAAAGTGCCAGTACCATGCGGCGGCTTCGAAGCCGAAATGGCTCTTTGGCGTAAAGTGGCCTTTGCGGGCGCGCAGCCAGCAAACGAACAGGAAGACGGTACCGACGAAAACGTGGAAGCCGTGGAAGCCTGTCGCCATGAAGAAGGTCGAAGAATAAATGCCTTCGGTGAAGCCGAAATGCGCATGGGCATATTCAAATACCTGGAAGCCGAGGAAGATCGTGCCGAGAATGACCGAAATACCAAGCCCCTTGACGGCATCTGCCATTTTATTTTCAAGAATAGCGTGGTGCGCCCATGTCACGGTGCAGCCGGACAGCAGCAGGATCATGGTCATTAGCAGCGGCAGTTCGAAAGGTGGGATGACTTCGACTTGCGGCGGCGGCCATGACGCGCTGGTATATTCAAGGCGCAGATATTGTTTAATGTCGCCGGCATACAGGCTGGCATCATAAAACGCCCAGAAAAACGCGACAAAGAACATGACTTCGGAGGCGATGAACAGCGACATGCCGTAGCGCAGGCCAATCTGGACAATCGGAGAGTGAGCTTTTTCATCGACGGCTTCGTGAATAACATCGCGCCACCAGCCATACATGACGCCGACAACGGCAAAGATGCCGAGAATGACGCCTTTCAGACCAATCTGGAAGTCGCCAATGCTGACATTATGCATGTACAGAACCATTCCCAGAGCCAGTAAACCGCCGGCAAAAGCGCCCAGTAAAGGCCATGGGCTCGGACGGACGATATGGTAAGGGTGTGGTTTTCCGGTGGTCGAGTAGTTGATCTGGCCAGCCATTTTTTTGTTACTCCGTAAGTATCATCGGTAAAATCGTTGTTACGATTGGTCCCCTTTTGCGGTGGCCGCCGTCGGGGTTGCCTGATTGTAAAAGTCTTCGGTCGCCTTATCAAGCTCCTGCGACTCAGTTTTATAAAAAGTATAAGACAAAGTGATGGTCGTCACGTCTTTCATGCCCGGATCTTCATCAATTTTCGGATCGATAAAGAAAACCACCGGCATGGATATGTCTTGTCCCGGTTCAAGTGTTTGTTCGCCAAAGCAAAAACATTCGATTTTGTGGAAGTAACGTCCGGCCTTGGGCGGGCTGACATTGTAAAGCGCAGAGCCGGTCAGCGGCGCGTCTGTGTTATTCTGGGCGTGATAGGCAATCAGGGTGCGGGCGCCGGGGTTGGTTTTGACTTCGTGCACTTCCGGTTTGAAGACCCATTGCAGATTGCGCGCCGTATCAGCATTGAATTTAACGGTAATAATGCGTTCGGAAATCGTGTCCGGCAGTTCGGCGGCGACTTGCACGGTGCCGCCATAGCCGGTGACGCGGCAAAACAGGTTGTAGAGGGGCACAGAAGCGGCAACAAGCCCGGTCATCGTCAACAGGACAAGCCCGACGCCGAGAAGAACTTTCCGGTTTTTGGCAGCAAGGTCGCTCACGCCGTTCTCCTGTTTTCTTTACCGTTACTGTTTTTCTTCCTGACGTTCCAGCCAGCCGTTCCACCATCCTTGAGGCTTTTCGGCAACGGCATCCCGGTGCGCTGTGCGGTCAGCATCACGTTTTTGCAGGGCTTCGGCACGTTCTATGGATTTTTCGTGGTAGTCCTTGTCCCACTGATCGGCCGTTTCCACGGTCGCTTGCAGACGGTTATCGCGCTGTTCATCGCGTGCTTGTTCGGCTTCCAGGCGCGAGTCGCCTTTGCCGTGATAATCATTGTCCCATTCTTGCTTTGTGTCGTGGTTTTTTTCGCGCTGCTCTACGCGGTCATCATAGAAAGGACCGCGCGTATCGACCGGTTTTGACGGGATACCGATGCCGGTATAGTTGCGGCCGCGCCATTCGGTGCCGATATCGTCGGCGCGGGCGACGCGGATCATGGTGACAAACCATATAATCAGGCACCAGAAAAAGATCAGGGCGAGTATGGCCAGATTTTTGCGGAGTTTCTTTTTATGGATTTCGCTGTGAGGCATCGTTTTACACCTTGTCGATCATCAGCGCCAACATAAGCGCGAACAGGTAAAAAATAGAGTAACCAAACATGAGTTTAGCACTTTTGTGGGTCTGATCCATCTTCACCTTGATTGCGGTATAGACAAAAAACCCGCCAAGCACCGTGGCCGCGATGCCGTATGTCAGGCCCGCATAGCCGAGAAGTGAAGGGGCGATCGCCAGCGGAAACAGCAAGATGGTATAGGCGAGCATCTGGTTTTTGGTGACGGCCTCGCCGGCGACGGCGGGCAGCATCGGAATATTGGCGCGCTTGTAATCTTCATTGGCGAATAGCGACAGCGCCCAGAAGTGCGGCGGCGTCCACATGAAGATGATCGCGAACAGGATAACGGGCAGGGCGCTGATGTCACCGGCGATAGCCGCCCAGCCGATCATCGGCGGAAACGCACCGGCAGCGCCGCCGATCACGATATTTTGCGGTGTACGTCTTTTTAGCCAGACCGTATAAACGAAAACATAAAACAGGTTGGCAGCGGCGAGCAGCCCTGCCGCCAGCCAGTTGAGCGCAACGCCCATCGTCATGACAGACAGCAGCGACATGATCACGGCAAAGCTGAGCGCTTCGTCGGGGTTCATGCGTCCCATTGGCAGGGGGCGCCCCTTGGTGCGTTTCATCACGGCGTCGATATCGCGTTCATACCACATATTCGCCGCACCGGCCGCGCCGGCACCGATTGCCAGCGACAGGATGGCAACCGCAATCAGGAACGGGTGCGTTTGGGAAAAACCCGGCGCAACCCACATGCCCGCAAAGCCGCTAAAGACCACAAGGCTCATGACCCGGGGCTTTAACAGTTCAAAGAAATCGCGAACATTTGAATCTTCGCGTTCCGTATCGATGGATGCTGTCTCAGTCATGATCGCCTTTTATCATGTCGTGCCGGTAACGGGAAGCAAATTCAGCCCTAAAAAGCGCGGCATTGTCACGTTTTTAGGGTTAAGTCCTTGAGAACAATCTTGCCTTTGCCGCTTTTCTTTACATCGTACATCAGCGCGTCGGCGGCACTTAAGGCGTTTTCAATTTCGGTGCCGGTGCTGTCAAAGATTCCGGCGCCGATGCTAAAGCCGATCGGCCAGCCAGCATCGCGGGCGGTTTGATCGAGGGCGTTTTTAAGCTGAGTCAGGACGGTTTCGGTTTGCTGTGCACCGGTGCGCGGCAGCAGGATAACAAATTCATCGCCGCCCAGACGGCTGAGCATGTCGCTGGCCCGCAGCGAGTTGCGCATGGTCGCTGCGACTTTTTTAAGAACCAGATCACCTTCGGCATGACCCTTGGTATCATTCACATGCTTGAAATTATCGACGTCTATAAAGGCGATGGCGTAAGGCTGCTGTTCGCGCCGGAGCAATGGAAACAGGATCGCGGCACGTTCGCGAAAGCCGCGGCCGTTGAGAAGGCCGGTCAGGCCGTCAAAATCCGCTTGAAGCTCTTCAAGGCGCAGCTTTTCCTTGACGTTATCAAGGGCGATTGCGGTCATCACAAAAAAGCCAAGCCGTATGGCGGCGTTCCAGTAGGGGATGAGCGGGTGGCTGTAGTCGTGCCCGGTCATGAAATCGGCGATCAGCCAGCCGATTATGCAGATAAAGGCAAAGAGCAGGCCGCTTTTGCGACCGCCATACCAAGTGGCAAGCCAGATCGGCAGGGCATAGAAAATGAAAAAGCTGATTTCATATCCCGTGACAAAATCGAGAAACCCGATGATGCCAAGCAGAAAGAAGCATATCAGGTAAATTCCGAAAGGTTTCTGGCGCGCCAGAAAAGGAATGAAAACGTTTGTCAGGGGCATGTCGGGTAATCCTTCCGCATAGTGAGAGTATAATGCGGAAGGGTTGTATATACCAGTATGCGGTTTTTTATTTGCCGGTTATTTTCCGGCGATTTTGATGCCGTCAATGCGTGCGGTCGGAACCGCCATGGTGCGCTGGGGATTTGGCAGATCCGGCGTATCATTGGCAATTATCACTTTCATGAACATATCTTTCAAATTGCCGGATACGACGAAGCCGGAAACGGCCTTGTCTGTAATCTTGCCGTTTTCAATCAGCGTGCCGTAAGCCTGACGGGAGAAGTTGCCATTATTGACGTTGGCAGAGCCGCCCTGAAAGCCTTCGATGTAAAAGCCGTCCTGAATATCGGCGACCAGTTCGTCTTTGCTTTTCTGGCCGGGCATTATGCGAACGTTGGTCGTGCCGTCATTCCGCCCGATCGGATCGATGCCCAGCTTGCGGGCTTCGGTGAGGCTGACGTTAAAGCATTGCAGGATGCCGTCTTTGATGAAGGTGATTTTTTTCGCTTCCATGCCGGAGCTGTCCGCGGTTTTTGAGTATATGCCGCGTTCGATTTTCGGGTCGTCTTCAATCGTAATTTCCGAGCTCATCACTTGCTGGCCGATTTTGTCCTTCATGAAGGTCGAGCCGCGATATACGGCGGTGCCGTCGATGGCGGAAAGCACAGAAGAGAAGAATGTCGCGGCAGCAGACTGGGACAGGATAATTGTTGTCTGTTTGCTGTCGGGCAGTGTGGAACCAAGTTTGGCGACGGCCTTTTTTCCGGCCTGACGGCCGACGTCTTCCGGGGCGGCCATATCGTTAAAATGCCGCGCGAGACTGTGGCTGGAGCTGATTTCCATGCCGTTTTTATCTTCTGCGATGGCGGAAATGCTCGCCTGATAATAGGTCCCGCAGGTCAATTGGTCGAGGCCGTTGGTGGCAACAAGCAGGCTGTAGCCCTGATTGCTGGAAATGTTGCTGCTGCGCGCCGTTTTGACGCCGCTCACCGCAAAAGCGGCCTTTTCCATTTTCTTGGCATAGTTAATCAGTTTTGTCTGGCTCGGCGGCTTTTGATCGACCAGATCAAGATCGGCAACCGGGCCTTTATAGACTTTGTCACTGTCCAGCAGGTTTTTGTCGGCGTTTTCCGGCACAAGATGAATGACTTTCATATTTTGCTCGATCGCCTCGAAAAGCGTTGCCGTATCAAGCGTGTTTTTGCCAAAGCCAAGGCTGCGATCACCCGCATACAGGGTTACGCCAACGCCCCAGCTGGTGCCGGATACGGATTCTGAAATTTGGCCGTTTTCGATGCTGTTATCTTCTTCCGCGCCGCAGGAAATAGAAACTTTCACATCGGTAATGCCGTATTGCTTGCCTTTGGCGGTCGCGTAATCAATCAGCTGCTTTGCCAGCGGACGCGCTTGTTTTTCAAAATTCTTTTTGGTCAGTTTCATTCTTTTAATCTCCCTGATGCTTTTTATTTGGTGCCGCCAACGGTCATGTTCGAAACGCAAATTGTCGGCTGGCCACAGCTGACAGGTACGTTTTGGCCGTTTTTGCCGCACATGCCGGCGCTTTTTTCGAGCTCGAGGTCATTGCCGACTTTGGTGATCGATTTGATGACGGTCAGACCGTCGCCGGTCAGTGTCGCGCCTTTGACGGGTTCGCAAATTTTCCCGTCGCGAATGCGATAGGCGAGCGTGGCAACCATGTTGAATTTCCCGGAGGTAATATCAACCTGTCCGCCGCCCATGTCGGAGATATAAAGCCCGTCTTTGACGGATTTGATAATGTCTTCGGGCTTGTCGTTACCTGCGCGGAAATAGGTGTTGGTCATGCGCGGCATCGGCAGGTGTTCATAGCTTTCGCGGCGGCCATTGCCGGTGAGCGGTGAATTGGTCAGGTGCGCGCTCTGGCGGTCGTGCATATAGCCTTTGAGTATGCCGTTTTCGACCAGAACGTTTTCCTGAGTCGGTGTGCCTTCATCATCAAAATGCAGACTGCCGCGCTCGCCCGGCATATCGCCCTGATCAACGATGGTCACGTTTGGTGAGGCGACCTGTTGGCCGATTTTGCCGCTATAGACGGAAATATTCTTGCGGTTAAAGTCGCCTTCAAGGCCGTGGCCTACGGCTTCGTGTAACAGCACGGCAGGCCAGCCGGCGGAAAGAACGACATCCATGGTTCCTGCCGGTGCTTCGTCGGCGATCAGCAGGGTTTGCGCCTGCTTGAGGGCTTTTTGCGCGGCCTGTTTATAGGCGGCCTCGTTAAAGGCGTCCTTGCAGGTAATACGCCCGCCGATGAGGGCCGAACCGGTTTCGCTGTTGCCGTCTTTATCTTTTACGGTGATGCCGATCGAAAGGGTCGTAATCGGGCGGGTGTCGACAAGACTTTGCCCGTCAGCGGTCATGACATGCACATCCACGGACTTGGCGCTATAGGCCAGTGTTACGTTGGTAATGTCTTCGTGCAGTGTTTTCACATAGGCTTCTATTTCGTCCATTTTGGCGATTTTTTCCGCCAGATCCATGTCGTTCATCGGGTTTTGGGTCGGGTATAGTTTTTGTGAAACCCGGCCTGAAGACGGTGCCTGTACCGAGGATTCTTTCGTGTTTAGAACTTTACGGGCCTTGGCGACGGTTTCATTCAGGGACTTTTCGTTGAAGACGGCAGAATAAGCATAGCCGACGCGCTCGCTCTTCCCGACGCGGAAACCGAAGCCAGAGCTGCCGTTCCCGGTGGAGATAGAGGAGTAAGAGCCTTTGTCTTTAACCAGATTTTCCGTGGCGACAATTTCCTGATAGAACTCGCCGTAATCGCTGCCTTTCAGGCCTTCCTTAACGATTTCAGCCAGTTTTTCAGGGGTGAGGTCGGAGTTTTTAAAAAACTTTTCCAGCTCGGCTTTTTTGTCAGTCATGTCGCCTGTTCTTTCTTACTTTTTATGAATTATGTGATCGGGAGATAAAGACATAATATTTCCGTTATGTCAAAAAATAAAGGCCGGGTGAAATGCCCGGCCTTTGGAAATAGAGTATGTGGATCTGCCCGTCTTATTTTACTTTGGGCTGGATCTCGAACTGGTGGAACGGCGGCGGGCTGGACAATGTCCATTCCAGCGTCATGACCTGCGGTTCTGCGTTCCAGTAATTGTCTTCCAGCTTGCGGCCGAAGAACATTGTGTAAATGGTCAGCAGGACAAACCAGATCGCACCGGCAAAGGCCAGATAAGCGCCATAGGATGAGATTTCGTTCCAGCCCGCATAGGCGTCCGGATAATCGATATACCGGCGCGGCATCCCGGCAAGGCCGAGGAAGTGCTGCGGGAAGAAGGTCAGGTTAACGCCGATAAAGGTCAGCCAGAAGTGAAGCTGGCCAGCCCATTCCGGGTACTGACGACCGAACATCTTGCCCACCCAGTAGTACCAGCCGGCGAAAATCGCGAAGACAGCGCCGAGTGACAGAACATAGTGGAAGTGGGCAACGACGTAGTAAGTGTCGTGCAGGGCGATATCCATCCCGCCATTCGCCAGAACAACGCCGGTGACGCCGCCTAGGGTAAACAGGACGATAAAGCCAAGTGACCAGAGCATCGGTGTTTTGAAGGTCAGCGAGCCGCCCCACATCGTTGCCAGCCATGAGAAGATCTTCACGCCGGTCGGAACGGCAATGATCATGGTTGCGGCAGTGAAGTAAGCGCGGGTGTTAACGTCAAGGCCGACCGTGAACATGTGGTGTGCCCAGACGATAAAGCCGATAAAACCGATCGCAACCATGGCGTAGGCCATCCCGAGATAGCCGAAGATCGGCTTTTTCGAGAAGGTCGCGATGATCTGGCTGACAATGCCGAAAGCCGGCAAAATCATGATGTACACTTCCGGGTGACCGAAGAACCAGAACAAGTGCTGGTACAGGATCGGGTCGCCGCCGCCTTCAGGGTTGAAGAAGGAGGTGCCGAAATTCCGGTCTGTCAGCAGCATGGTGATCGCGCCGCCAAGTACCGGCAAAGACAGTACCAGCAGGAAGGCGGTGATCAAAACACCCCAGACGAACAGCGGCATTTTATGCAGGGTCATACCCGGCGCGCGCATGTTGAAAATGGTGGTGATGAAGTTCGCTGCACCGAGGATCGAGCTGGCGCCGGCAAGGTGAAGGGCGAAAATCGCCAGATCCACAGAGGCGCCCGGATGTCCGAGTTTGGTGGAGAGCGGCGGATAAACCGTCCAGCCTGTGCCTGCGCCGCTACCGATAAGTGCGGAAGCCAGCAGAAGCAGGAAGGCCGGAACGATCAGCCAGAACGAAATATTGTTCATGCGCGGGAACGCCATGTCAGGCGCGCCGATCATGATCGGTACGAACCAGTTGCCGAAACCGCCGATCAGCGCCGGCATGACAACGAAGAACACCATAATCAGGCCGTGGGCCGTGATAAAGACGTTCCAGAGCTGGCCGTCAGGGTTGCCGGCTTCATCAAGCAGAAACTGGACGCCCGGATCCTGAAGCTCCATCCGCATCATCACGGAAAATGCGCCGCCGATCAGACCGGCGAGAATGGAGAAGATCAGGTAAAGCGTCCCGATATCCTTGTGGTTGGTAGAAAGGAACCAGCGGGTAAAGAAACCCGGCTTGTGATCATGGGCGTGATCGTCGTGATCCGCCGTTACTGCTTTGGCTGCACTCATTACTCAAGTCCTTCTGCTTTGGCCAGCTTGGTTTTTTGCTGGGCTTTAAATTCTTCAAAAGAAGCCTGTTGCTGTTCCTGTGCGAACTTTACCCAGGCGGCAAAGTCCTCTTTGGATACGGCACGGATTTCAACCGGCATATAGGCGTGGTCTTTGCCGCACAGTTCGGAGCACTGGCCGTAATAGGTGCCGGGCTTTTCAATTCGCGCCCATGTTTCATTCAGGCGACCCGGTACGGCATCCATTTTGATACCAAAGGACGGGACGGCAAAAGAGTGAAGAACATCGGCGGCAGTAACCAGAATCTGGATGTTGGTGTCAACCGGCAGGATAAGCTGGTTATCGGTCGAGAGCAGGCGTTTTTGGCCTTTGCTTTCGTCAATTTCATCATCCGGGATCATGTAAGCCTGGAAGCTGAGCCCGTCATGGTCAGGATATTCATAGCCCCAGTACCACTGATAGCCGGTGACTTTAATGGTCATTTCCGGGTTGGCAACGCGGTCGGTGTAAAACAGGAGTTTCAGCGACGGCACGGCGATGATCACGAGAATAATAACCGGCACGACCGTCCAGATCACTTCGAGCAGGACGTTGTGGGTTGTCTCGGACGGCTTCGGATTGGCCTTTGCGTTAAAGCGCAGGACGATGAAAGCCAGCAGCGCAAGAACGAAAAGGGTAATACCGGTGATGATCCAGAGCAGCAGATTGTGGAAGTCCGTAATGCGCTCCATCGACGGTGTTGCCGCAGGCTGGAAGCCCTTTTGCCAGGGAACCGGCTGCTGAGCCAGCGCCATGTCAGGCAGGAAAATCATGATTGTGGCGAGGGCTGCTAGGAGCCAGTGTTGATTCTTTTTCATGGTTTGTTTTGCTACAGTGTTGAAGTTACTTAACAAGCATAGGCTAATATAGCCTCATTCCGATTTTTTAGATACACCCAAAGGTGCGCATGGTGCAAGGATGTTTATTGCCTTTTGGCCTCGGCGCCCAGAATCTCGAGTATATGGTTGGCGCCGTGGCGGGCGGCGTCTTCGAACGGATTTAGTACAAGGTCGATGCCATGTGACTTCAGGGCCTGGTTCTGGTCCGGGTTATGCGAAGTCGCGGCAATGTGGCCTTTATACCCGTGATCGCGCAAAATATGCGCAAGGGTATGGCGCAGGTCGGTCGTCATCGGGCCGGTAAAATAATGATGGAAGGCGAAGACCACGACACGCGCTTTGTGGAGCGGCAGAGTAATCGGCAGTTCGGGATCGGCGGCGTCGCCGTAAATGGCATGAATATTCGCTTTGCCCGCTGCCCGGACGGCCATCGGGTCGAAATCAACGCCAAGGACGGTCTGACCGTTTTCCTGAAACTTGCGCGCCATGGCGCTGCCGTATCTGCCCAGCCCGAAAACAATCACATCATATTTGCCAACGAGCGGGTAGTTTTCTGTCTCTTCGGGGTATTTTACGGTCTTGCGGTCTTTAAGCGGCAGGTGTCGCTCCAGCATTTCGTGCAGCACAGTATTATAGGTGATGGCATAGCAGGACAGGCCGATCGTCAGAAGCCCGGTCAGGGTGAAAAGCCCGATCGTTTCTTCGGGGACAAGTCCCAGCCCTGCCGTCATCGCAATAAAGATCAAGGAAAACTCACTGATTTGGGCAAGGCTTATGCCAGTCATAAAGCTGGTGCGTTTGCGATAGCCGGACGCAACCATCACGCCCATAATCAGCAGCGGTTTGATCAGCAGAACAAAGACGGTCAGCAGCAGCGCCGGGCCGATCTGCCCGCCCAGAATGGAGATATTCATCTGGGCGCCGAGGCTAACAAAGAAAAATAGCAGCAAGAAGTCGCGCAGTGAGACAAGCCGCGCGGCAATGACGTTATGGTGCGGCGTGGAAGCCAGCGCGACACCGGCGAGCAGGCCGCCCAGCTCTTTACTAAGATCAAGGTGATGGCACAAAGCGGCCATGAATGCCGCAAGGCCAATGGCAAATATCATCATCAATTCGGGCGTGCGCGACAGGCTACGGGTCAGCGGGTTGGCAACATAGTGGATGAAAAACCCGGTTACGACTGTCAGGATAAGCACTTTAACGCCCACCATCAGATAGGCATTCGCGCCGCCTGTTGCTTCAGGCCCGCTAAGCGCGGCAACGGCGACCATGCTGAGAATGACGACGATGTCCTGAACGATGAGAATGCCGAGCGCCATCTTGCCGTAAAGGGAATCGATCGCGCGTTTATCGGACAGCAGCTTGACGACGATAATCGTACTGGAAAAGGACAGAGCAATGCCGCCGAGCGCAGCGGTTTTGCTGTCATAGCCAAGCAGGTTGAGCAAAAAGCCGCCAAGCAGCGCGGTCAGCAGGACCTGCGCAAGGCCGGTGGTCAGCGCCGGCAGGCCGAGCCGCCGGATCAGTCCGACATCAAGCTTCAGTCCGACCATGAAGAGCAGCAGGGCAATGCCGAGCTCGGCAAGTGTTTTAATCAGGTGGTTATCGGCATCGACCAGCCCGAGAACGTCAGGCCCGGCGAACAGACCAACGGCGATAAAGGCGACAATCAGGGGCTGGCGTAACTTGACCGCGATAAAACCTAGCATGCCGGTTAGCAGGAGTAGCGCCGCCATCTGGTAGAAAAACGAATATTGGACGGCCTCGATTACATACGACATTAAATCACTTCTCCTGCTTGCGGGAAAAGATAGAACAATGCCGCGTAAACGGCAACCGGTAGAACGTGCTATAACAAGCTAAGCGCTTTCAGGCAGGCGGTTTCGGCGCGCAGGATAGTCGTGCCGAGCGATACAGGCCGAATAAACGGACGGCTCGTTAGCAGGGCGGCTTCGTCGGCGGTAAAGCCGCCTTCGGGGCCGACCAGTATGGCGGCATCACCGGTTGCTGAAATGTCTTTGAGCAGCGGCGCATCATAACGTTCGATACAGGCGTACAGGGGTACGTTCTGCGGCCAGTCGCCAAGAAGCCGGTCGAGCTTTTGCAGCGGGGCGAGGGCAGGTACGGTGAGGCGTTCGCATTGTTCGGCGGCCTCGATCAGCTGTGCGTTGATGCGCTCCTCGTTAAGCTGGCGGATTTCGGTGTTCTGGGTCAGGACGGGGTGTATGTGCGTTGCGCCCAGCTCGGCGGCTTTTTCGATCAGGAAATCCATGCGGTTTTTTTTGATCGGGGCAAAGACAAGATGAATGGCGCGTCCCGGCGGCGGCTGGGGGAAAAGCTGCTCCTGCACTATGGCCTGTGCGCTTTTTTTGCCGAGGGCGGATAGTTCGGCGCGCCATTCGCCGTCACGGCCATTAAACAGGCGCAGCGCGTCTCCTTCTTTACGGCGCATCACATTCCTGAAATAATGGGCCTGTTCCGGAGAAAGCGTGGCCGTCCGGCCTTGCGCCAACTCACCTTCTATATATAAACGCGGCAATTTCGAGTAATCATCAGACATGGCAATGACTAAATCTAAAAATCACACCGATATCAAGAGCGATGGCTGGATCAGCCGTTTTTTGCCGGAAAAATTGCGCCCCTATGCGCTGCTCATGCGGCTTGACCGGCCGATCGGAACGTGGCTTTTGCTGCTGCCGTCATGGTGGGCGATCTTGCTGGCCGCGGGCGGCGGGCCGGGGATTAACGGTTTTGTTTTCAAGCACTGGCTGCTGTTTGGTATTGGCGCGGTCATTATGCGCGGCGCGGGCTGTGTGGTGAATGACCTTTGGGACCGCAAACTCGATCAGGCGGTCGAGCGGACGCAGCAAAGGCCGCTGGCGGCGGGGACGGTGAAAGTCTGGCAGGCGCTGGTGTTTCTCGGCGTGCTGCTGGCGCTGGGGCTGGCGATACTGCTGCAAATGTCGCTGGTGACGGTGCTGCTCGGTTTTATGGCGGTGCCGCTGGTGGTGCTTTACCCGTTGATGAAGCGCTGGACATGGTGGCCGCAGGCATTTCTTGGCCTGACTTTTAATTTCGGGGCGCTGATGGGCTGGGCGGCGATTAACGGCGTGATCGGCCTGCCGGCGCTGCTGCTTTATGCTGGCGGCTTCTTCTGGACGATGGGGTATGACACTGTGTACGCGCATCAGGACAAGGAAGACGATATTGCCGTTGGCATCAAATCGACCGCGCTGCTGTTCGGTGATAAAAGCCGGAAATTTGTCGCGCTGTTTTACGGGCTGGCAATGGCGCTGGTGGTGACGGCGTTTGTTGTGGCCGGGGCGGGCATGGTGTCGCTGTTGTTACTTACCCTGCCATGCGCCCAGCTGGTCTGGCAGCTGAAAAACTGGCAGCCGGACGATCAGGACAGTTCTTTGCAAATGTTCCGCTCTAACCGTGATTTTGGATTGCTGGTGGTGCTGGCGGCGGTGCTGTAGATTGCAGGGGCATAAATTGCCCTTGTTTCACATACGGATCGCAGCTAAAAGAAAATCTATAAAACGGATAGGGAGATACTTATGGCTTTTTTGAAGAAGATTAAAAATGCTGCCGTGTTCAGCATTTCAATGGCTTTTGCCGGTGCTGCCGGGGCGGTTAGTAATGACAATATCGCCGCGCCCGCTATGGACGTGCTTACGGCCAGCCAGAGTGTCTCGCAAGTACATCCGGCCAACCGTTTGATTGAAAAAGTATCAGCCGATATGCTGGATGCGCTTAAACGCGATCAGCACAAGCTCAAGAACAACCCTGACCATATTTATAATATTCTGGATGCGCACCTGCTGGATCATATTGATTTTGATACGGTCGCCCTGTACGTGCTGGGCAAATACAGACCGCATACAAGCGAAGACCAGCGCGAGCGCTTTACCAAGGCTTTTTCCAATGTTGTTATTGATCTTTACGCAAGGTCGCTGTCATTGTTCGATAACGAGAAAATAAATGTCAGTCCTCGTTCCTACGTTTCTCGTAATGGCGACCGCGCAACGGTCCGTACTCAAATCGAGCAGGATAGCGGCAACGATATCACCGTCGATTACAAGCTGTTCCTGAATAAAAACAACGAGTGGAAAATTTATGATGTTGCTATTGAAGGTATCAGCATCGTTCAAACCTATCGTAACCAGGTGATGTATTCGGCCAGACAACATGGCATTGAAGGCATGATCAGGGAGCTGGAAAACACCCCGGCCAACCGCGCAGCGCAGCAGCGGGAGGCGCAAAAAACGGCGTCCTTTACCCAAAAGGCGACGCCGCTTGGTTTAAAGCTGTAAAACGCCAGCGCTATACGCTTTTGCTAGTTCATCCGGAAGTTTGACGGGCCGCTGGTGCCTGTGATCGGGAAGGGCGAGAGCAGGCCGAGTTTTGAGGTGCGGAGCGGGACGCCTTTGACGGCTTTGATTTCACCGTACAGATTTTCAAAATCCCTGGACGAGATGCTCTCGCGTTCGCGGGCGGCGGCGGCGAGCCAGTCGATAAAGTGTTTTTGCAGGGCCTCGGTGGTCAGGATGCCCTCGAAATTCAGCTTTTTCATGCGGTCAACGGTCGGGATTTCGTGCTTCATGGTGGCCGGTCTGTCGCGCCCATGGTCGGTGAAAGTAAATTCGCCGACTTCGCGGTCGAAAATGCAGCGCACGCGAAGTTTCCCCAGCTCTTCCTTTTCCTTGCGCTCGAATGGCAAATCAAGCTCGTCCGTCAGGGCGTAGAGCAAAATGCCGACCGTTTCGCGGAACGATACGTCGGTGGCGTCGATGACATTGGCGCGGAAAGCTTCGACCAGCCGTGCGGTACGGAGCGCGTCGCTGTAGGTCTGGTCGGCGGCGGCGGCGTCTTTGCAGATATACAGCCCGTCATCAGTGGCCTTGAGAATGGTGTTCTCGGCACCGGCCTCGGCGAGGACGTGCATTAAATAGGCATCGAGCTGGCGCATATGGCTTTGGGCGGCTTCGTAGCTTTTGAACGAGCCGGCCTGAAACATTGTGGCGCGGTGCTGGTTAAACTCAAGGCGGCTTGTGTTTTTTGGCGCGCCGTTTTGCTGCATGTCATAGAGTTTGCGGTAATCGACCTCGACCGACAGGCCAAAATGTTTGCCGTGCTTGTCGCGGGATTCGCTGATATGGCCGCGCAGCAGGGCGCTGCTGTCTTTGTGCAGCGCCTCGATTTTATGCCAGACGATATTAAAGACTTTGCCGGAGGCGAATTTGTCGGCGAGCTTGTTCATAATCCGCTCGGCGCGTTTTTCGCGGCCATAGTCTTTAAGCGCCTGTTCATGGGCGCTTTCCATGTTTTTCAGGCGCTCGATTTCTGCCGGATCGGTGATGATCTCGATTTTCGGCTCTTTGTCTTTTTTCTTGTCGGCCACAATATTCTCCCTTTTTTTGCCCTCGTTGGGGTAGCTCCTTTATGGAATAAGGGAGGGTACAAAAAAGCCGGGAGGATTACAAGTAATATGGAATTTCTTGTTTAGCCGCCAAACAGACCGCGCAGGCGCTGCTCTGCGATAATCAGCATCGACAGGTCAAGACTGCCGGCGCGGCGAATATCGTTAAAGAGCGGTTCCAGCTGGCGTGCCTTCTGGCAGTGCTTTTCGACCCACATATCGACAATGCTGGTTTTCTCGCCGGTCATCTTGCGTTTAACCGTGCGTCCCATTTGCTGCAATATGTGGTTGGTCAGCCCGGCCTGTACGCCGTGCAGTTCGAGAAGCAAGCCGTCCTGCGCCTCGGCGGCCCAGCGGTCTTCTGCGGTCATATATTTGGTTTGTGAACGCAGCCAGTCGATATGGAAGTATTCGCCAAGTTCGAAATAAACCTGTGCCGTCAGGCTCAAGTCGGTTTTCTGGTCCATCGCGATGCGGATAATATCGAAAGCCGCGCCGAGTGTCGGGATCAGCGCGATCTTGCGCGCAAGTTCCGGTGACAGGCCGTCATTGATATTGGCTTCCTTGCGC
>CBDUPU010000009.1:0-20300 GCA_965369185.1 uncultured Rhodospirillales bacterium | reverse complement strand
AGCCGGGAAGATCACTGTAAGAAGCCGGGCGCAGCACCAGCGACGCCTTGTCCTTATCAACCGCGGTACAGCTCGCCAGAGACAGGCAAAAAGCGATAAAAAGCAGGCTGATTTTTTTTGATGTTCCGTTCATGATCTATCCCTTTGAAAAGCAGGCTGAAAGCCCTGCAGCGGCGATGATCATATCACGGGTGAAATCACTTATGAAGGGAAGCCGTAGTTAACTGCAGTACCAGTAGTTTCCACGCAGCCATAATGCTTTGCCAGCCGCCCGATCTCTTCCTTGTTCTCCTTTGAGAGGCCTCCAGTATAAAGGTCGCTATGGGTATCTGCATCAGCAAGATAATTACCGCCTGCAATTTGGCCGTATTCGCGCAGATATTCCTTACTCAGCTTTAACGGCGCGCCTTGCGGACGAGGGGGATCGACCATAATATGCGCTGGTTTGCCGTTCCTGATATTTTCGCACTGGCTGGCGCAGTCATCGATGGTGAAACTGTCATAGGCGTCCTTATGCGATGTGCGAAACCAAGCGTCAAAGGCAGCGCGGCGCGCGGCGCCCGTTTTCACCGCTGCTGGATTGGCCGCTGCGCGCTCAAAGGCTGTTGAGAGCTTAGTTTCCTGTTTTTTATAATATGCCCACGCCCCTTTGATTATGCCGCCTTGTTCCAGTTCCCAAGCCAGCTCGGCTTCCAGCGCATAAGCATCGGCCTCGGCAAAGCGCGTATGGACGATGGCATCGGCTATATTCGTTGCCTTGTATAACAACAAGCCCTGACGTTCCTGCCAGGCATGGCGTATTTCATGGCCGAGAACTATTGGCTGTAATTTACGGGGCAAACGCTGTGACATCAGGATATGGCTGCTGGGGCGATAAATGGCGCAATCTTCCACTTTGCCGGAAAAGAATATCCGCACATTTTCCTGCTCGGCGAATTCGATCATTTCGCGGCCCGTGGCGGTGCGCCGCATAATTTCGCGCAGCTCATTTACGCGCGCGGCGTCATGCTGACGCTGCCAGTCGCGCCATGCTTTAGCGTTTGCTTTGCGCCATTTCTGTACTAGTGAAAACATCCCCGCGAAGTACCATATTTCGCGGGGATTTGTCAATTATGTAAATATATACTGCTGCCCGTTACGCCGGGTGCGGCGTCTTTCCGCTTTCGGTGTAGCCCAGCAACTTCCCGCAGAAATAAACCGCGATTCCTGTCAGCATACCGGGGGCGATCTCGTACATGATTTCGCTCAGCCCCAATTGCCGCCAAAGCAGCACGGCGGCAATACCGGAAAGAACCATCATAACAGCAAGCGGTTCATCCGGCTTTCCGCCAAAAGCATAGACGATCAGCAACGGCCCGAACGCAGCGCCCAGCGCCGACCAGGCGATCAGCACCAGTATAAAGACACTGCCACTGCCAAACACGGCAATCGCCAAGGCCGTTGCCGTCACTAACACCGTTGCCAGCTTTGTCAGCCAGTATGAGCGCAATTTTTTGATACCAAAATCGCGGCTGATCGCAGCAGAGCAGCTCAATATCTGGGAATCTGCGGTGGACATCGTGGCGGCGAACAATCCGGCCAGCACCAGTCCGACCAGCACGTCAGGCAGCAATTGCAGGGCAAGTGTCGGCAGCGCCAGTTCCGGGTCGAACGCGTCAACCTCCGGCAACAGCAAACGTGCCGCAAGCCCTGCGCCAATTGTCATTGCGTAAAAAGCACTAAACCAAAGATAATAGTAGGCACGCACCCGCCCCATCTGCTCGGGCTGGTCCATTGCCATAAAACGCACCATGATATGCGGCTGGCCAATGACGCCAAAACCGGCAAACACCCAGCCGCCAACAAATAAAACCGGCCCCCAGAAACCGCCTAACGTCATATTTTCAGCAAACAAGTTGAGATAAGTCGGCGATACGTCCCCCAGCGCGGCAGCGAAATCACCTATCCCGCCAACCGTACTGACAGAAACGAACAGCATCAGCGCCATTGCGCAAATCATGACAAAAGACTGCGCCGCATCCGTCCAGATCGAAGCGCGAATGCCGCCTGAGAAACAATATAAAACAACAATCCCCGCACCGATAATCGCGCCCGCGCTATAGTCCCAGCCGAACAGGACGTGCAGCGCTTTACTGCCTGCCTGTAGCTGGGCCGCCGCGTAGGTTCCCAAAAACGCAACGGTAATAAGCCCGGCAACAAGGCGCAAATATTTGTAATCCTGATTATGGTGCCAGCGGGCAAGGACACCGGCAAAACTGCGCACGCCCTCTTCCTCTGTAACGACCCGCAATTTTTTGTGAACAATGAAAGAGATGATCAGATCGCCGGTGATCCAGCCGATCATCAGCCAGATTGAGGACAGCCCGACCGCATAGGTAAAACCGATCATGCCGACAAACATATAGCCGCTATTGTTCGTGGCCACGGCGGAAAGCGCGACCAGCCAGGGCGGCACACTGTGACTGGCCAGCAGATAATCCACTGTGTTGTGACGGTGTAGCATTGCGGACATAACACCGATGACGACGAAACCCGCAAGACAGAACAGAAAACTGGCAACGATCATGATAAAGCCCCTGTTTTTATTATTCTCACAAGGCCTATCAAACCACGACCTGCCAGCCGCGTCAAACCGTGGCAAGCAGGAAAAAGATTTTTAATTATAAAAGCTTAGCGGTAATCAGAGGGCTAAAAAGCCTGTGATCAGGTGACAGCGCCATCCTTATCGGCTTCCGGTACGGTCGAGCCGGAAACTTCATCGGCTTCGTCTTCGCGGGTCTCGTAAAGCAGCCATGCGGGATCGCGCGAGCGTACAGAGCGGCCAAACGTCCAGACGTCAATTGTCTCGGTCACGCGTTCCGGATCACCGAAAATCACCTTGTCGTCGGCATCACGGACAATGCTGGTTTCATCTGCGGTAAAGCGGACGGTGATAAACATCATCTTATCGGCAATCCAGGCGTTCATAACTTCTGTTTTGCGGATCGAGTGGATTTCAACGCTGGCTTTTTCACCTTTGCGGGCGCGCTCGTCAATGACGCCATTGAAGGCATTAAATACCGGTTCGCTCAAAAGCCCTTCGAGGGTTTCCTTATCACCGGCGGCAAAAGACTCGATAATCATAATAAAGGCATCCTGCGCGCCGCCGAGGAAATGCGACAAATCAAAATTACGGTCTGCCTGTGCAATTTCTACCAAACCGCGCTCGGCAGTCGCATTTTCGATGCTCATATTACGCTCAAGCCCGGCATTCATATCGCCTTCCTGTCCCGGAACAGCTCCGGCCGCCGCGGCCATTTCAGGCGCCGCCTGTTTTTTCATGGAATCTGGGGCAGAGGTAAAGGGATTAGGCCGTTCACGCTCGTTACCGGTTTTGGTTCCCAGCAGGCTGCGCAGCCAGAATACCAGTCCGGCTGCCACGACGGCATAAATCAGAATATCAGCAGGCACTAGAAAATCCTTTAATCAGCTTATATTGCATTGTAGCACACTATTTGCGACAAAATGATTAACTATGTTAACTTTCGCGGCGCAAAAAGCGAGCCTTAAACTTAAATAAAACCCCCGCGTACAAAGAGCAAGGGGTTGAAAGACAAACGCATGATATTGTTTTTATTCTTCGTCGTCGTCCCGCTGATTGAAATCGGCCTGTTTATCACAGTCGGCGATGAAATCGGCATCCTCATGACGCTGCTGCTGTGCGTATTAACGGCGATGATCGGGGCGGCGCTGATCAGGGCGCAAGGGCTGGCAACACTCTTTTCTGCGCGATCATCGATGGAGTACGGCAAGCTTCCGGTTAGCGAACTGTTTGACGGGTTATGTATTGCCATTGCCGGGGCGCTGCTGATGACACCGGGCTTTTTTACCGATGCGGTCGGCTTTTCGCTGCTGGTGCCGCAGATCCGCGAAAAATTACGGCATTACGGCGCGGCGCACTTTAATCTCGAAATTCATGGCGCAAAAAGCGGGTTTCAAGGCGGGTATGACAACCGCCCCGGTAGCCCGCGCGACCCCAACATCATAGATGTCGAGTATGAAACGATCGAATCGGACGATAGGCCTTGAGGCTCCCGATTTTTTTCGCGATAATCCCCACAGATACAAGATAAGGACATTTTTACTATGGCTGACGAGACACAAAACAATAACATCACGACCGACAAGCCGGGCCCGCTTCCGAATGAAGGACAATCCATTGATCGGCTGCCGGTCGTAATTCACGCTCAATATATCCGTGACCTTTCTTTTGAAAACCCGAACGCGCCGATGCCGCTGCAAAAAAGCGAAGGCAAGCCGTCAATCGCCGTTGATTTTTCGATGGATGCGCGCAAGCTTGAAAATTCCGACATCGAAGATGCGTTTGAAGTCGTGCTGTATGTGTCTGTCAAAGCCGCCAAGGGCGAGAGCGTTACTTTTATCGCCGAGCTTGAATACGGCATGATGGTATCGGTGCAAGATGTGCCGGAAGACAAGATTCATCCGCTGCTGCTAATTGAAATGCCGAACTATATGTTCCCGTATGTCCGCCAGATCATTTCCGATGTGACCGCGAATGCCGGTTACATGCCGTTCTATCTGACGCCGGTCAATTTCAAGGCTCTTTACCGCAAGCAATTTGGCGGACCGAAGCCGACCGTGCACAAGGCTAAAAGTGAAACCGCAGCGGAAACAGAAGCTGAAGCGGAAAAACAAACCGCCTAAAGCGGTTTTGTGCCGGTTTTCATTTACTATTAAAAATCATAAATGGCCGCTTAGTCGGCCATTTCTTTCCAGAGCGGGTCTTTCAGCAATTCAAGCATTTCCTTGTGGGCGGACAGTTCGTCTGCCGGTGCTTTATGCGGACGGGCTTCGCGGAACGGGCGTTCTTTTTTGACCATGACGGAAATCGCGCCGCTGCTCTCATCTTGCTCTTGTCCCAGACCAAGGCCGTGCTGACGGCCGCCATTCAGCTCAAGCCAAACTTCGGCAAGCAGCTCGGCATCGAGCAAAGCACCGTGAAGTTCGCGCGCCGATAGATCAATGCCAAAGCGGCGGCACAGCGCATCTAGCGAAGCAGGCGAACCGGGGAACTTTTCCCGTGCGATCACCAGCGAATCCTTCACCCGTTTTGACGGCACGCCGGGATGCCCCATGGTTTTCAGCTCGGCATTAATAAACTTCATATCGAACGCGGCATTGTGCGCGACCAGAATGCCGTCATCGCCGATAAAATCGAGGAAATCAGTATAAATCTCGGAAAAGGTCGGCTCGTTTCTAACCATGTCGCGGGTAATGCCGTGAACGGCGGTCGCATCAGCGGGAATATCACGCTCGGGGTTGATATATTGGTGATAGGTACGCCCGGTCGGCACCTGGTTCATCAACTCAACGCAACCGATCTCGATCAGGCGGTGCCCCTCGCCCGGATCCATGCCGGTGGTTTCAGTATCAAAAACAATCTCACGCATAAGCTCGCTCCTTCGCCACAACCTGTTCCAGCCAATCATGCAGGAACAGTTCGGTCTGGCGCATCAATATATCGGTGTTGGCATCAGTTTGCGCACGCAGCCTGTGCAAATCAAGTTCTCCTTTATGCACGGAAGCGGCGGCATCAACCATCCAGCTTTGCAGGATGTTTTGTGTTGCCTCGGCATGGCATTGCAGGCCAAGCGCGCAATCACCCCACGAGAAAATCTGGTTGCGATAAAGATCGCTCGATGCCAGCAACGTCGCGCCATCGGGCAAATCAAAGGTATCGCCGTGCCAATGCAGCATACTGGTATGTGCGGCATCGAGGTGACGCACTGCCGTCTGCTTTCCCGCCTCATTAATATAGATTTTATGCCAGCCTTTTTCCTGACCCTGTTCGCCGATATAAACTTCGGATCCCAGCGCCTTGGCCATCATCTGGGCGCCAAGGCAAATGCCAAGCACCGGCAATCCTGCGGCAAGGCGCTTTTCGAGGATTTTGATTTCCTGTTTGATAAACGGGTAAAGATCGGCCTGATACACGCCCGGCGCACCGCCAAGCACAATCAGAAGATCCGGCGCAAGCGCGTCAAAATCGCTGACGTCTTCCTTGTATGTATCAATATAGCGGTAATCAGCCCCGGCCTTTTCCAGCGCGGCGGCGAGCGATCCAAGACCGTCAGAGATCGTGTGACGGAAAGCGGTGACATTTATTGCCATTGCCAAAATGCTTTTCTTTTAGTTGTTGCACGATTTTTTCGAGTTCCCGCCTAGTATAAGCGAGGCCCTGCCCGCTTTGCACGAGAAAGTCAGCGCGGGCCCGCTTTTCCACATCGGGCATCTGGCGCGACAGGCGGAACTGGAAATCGTCTTCGGTCAACTTGCCTTGCTTGATGCGCTGGTCGATACGCTGGCGCTGGATAAATTCCGGCGCCGTGACGCAAATCGTATAATCAACGCGCTGGTCGCCGCCGGTTTCAAATAAAAGCGGAATATCGAGGACGGCGATTTTGGTACCGAGCCTTTTATGTTCGGCGAGGAATTTTTGCTGTGATCGCAGGACATAGGGATGAAGAATATCTTCGAGCGCATCCCATTTTTCCGCATCATTGCCGAGCGTTTCGATCAGCTTTTTCTTGTCGATTTTACCGGTCTTTTTGACCCAGGCCTGCGGAAAGGTCGTTTTGATTAAATCAATCACTTCTGGATTATCATAAAGCGCCCGCACCGTATCGTCCGAACAATGCACGGCAACGCCGCTCATATCCCGCAGCATCTCGGCGGCGGTGCTTTTTCCCATGGCAATAGAGCCGGTCAGGCCAACGATGATCATTGCGCGCTCTCCAGAACTTTTTGTTGCAGTTTATCATCGACCGCAGGCATGACGCCGAACCACTCCTTAAAGGCCGGACGAGCCTGATGCAGCAACATGCCGATGCCCGTAACAATCACGTTGCCCCGCCGCTGCGCCTGTTGCAGCAATGGCGTATAAAGCGGCTTGTAAACAATGTCATAGACCACAGAAGCGGGCGGCAGGGCGGCAAGGTCGAATTCAAGATCCGGCTGGCCGGTCATGCCCAAAGAGGTCGTATTGACCAGAATATTCGCGACTTCCGCCGCCGCTTCACGCTGCGTCCAGGGGACGACGCTGACCGGAAAATCGGCTGCAATTTCTTCGGCCTTGCCGCGCGTGCGGTTGGAAAGCACAATGTCTTTAACGCCCATTTCGCGAAGGCCCTGCACTATCGCCCGCGCCGCGCCGCCCGCGCCCAGCACCAGCGCCTTACCATCCGCCAAATCAACTGCCGGATGGCTCTGGCGCAAGTTTTCGACAAAGCCGAACGCGTCAGTATTCATGCCGTGCAAACTGCCGTCGGCACGGACGCAGACCGTATTGACCGCGCCGATTATCTGCGCCGCCTCGTCAAGCGTATCGCATAACGTCATGATCGCTTGTTTATGAGGGATTGTGACGTTAAAGCCGATAAAGCCCTGATCAAGCATATGGCGCACAGAAGGCTCCAGCTTTTCCGGCAATATCTCGACCGCTTCATACTGAGCATTAAAACCGTAAGCGCGGATCCAGTGATTATGGATGAGCGGCGAAAGGCTATGCCCGACCGGATAGCCGATAACACCGACCTTTGACTTGTCCGGTTTGATCTTAGCGCCCATCGCCCTTGACCTCTTTTGGCGCTTCTTTTGATTGATCTGCTGCCTGTTCGCGCTGACGGCGCTTTTGCAGCAAAAGCTGGATTTCGGCAGAGGTTTCTTCGACCGAGCGCCGCGTTACATCGATGATCGGCCAGCCCTGACGGGTAAAAAAGCGCCGCGCCTCCAAAATTTCCTCCTCGACTTTTTCGCGGTCAAGATAGGTATTGTTGGCGTGGTTACGGTCATCTTCATGTGTTTTTAGCCGGGTGCGACGCAAATTAACCAGCCGCTCGACCGACTCGGTCAGCCCGACAACCAGCGGCCCTTTCAATTTCGTAACGCGCTCCGGGAACGGTACGCCCGGAACAAAGGGCACGTTGGCAGCGCGAATGCCGCGGCGGGCAAGGAAAATGCAGGTCGGGGTCTTACTGGTGCGCGATACGCCGACCAGAATAACATCGGCATCCTCGATACCGTCGAGATTCTGACCATCATCAAATGACAGGGCAAAATCAATCGCATCGACACGGTGGAAGTAGGCTTCATCGAGCGCATGCTGCAGACCGGGCAAGCCGATTGGCGGCAAACCAAGGTAGGAGGACAGGCCTTTAATCAGCGGGTCCATGACCGCCATACACGGTATGCCCAGCGCCTTGCATCTACGCTCTAGCTTTTTGCGCAGCGTTTTATCCATCAGCGTGTAAAAAATCGGGCCGGGATAATCGGCAATATCCTCAAGCACCCGCTCAAGCTGACGTTCTGTACGCACCAGCGGCCAAAAGCGTTCTATCGGATCGACATTTTCAAACTGGGCGACACAGGCGCGCGCAAGCCCTTGCAATGTCGTTCCCGTCGCATCGGAAATCAAATGCAGGTAAAAATGTTTTGGCTCTTTCTTCGCCATAAATTCATCCTTATCAGCTTTTACAAACGCATCCTAACAGCAAGCACGCCGCCTATAAAGCAAGAAGGCGCGCCCGATAGACACGCCTTCTTCTTATTTTACCGTTGCTGGATATTTTACTTGTTAATCTCTCCTTGCGGGAACAGCTTGCGGGCAAGGCTGCGATCGCGGAACGGAACATTGTTCACCATGGTGACTTCCATGTCATACATCAGGTGGAACAGGTGCGTCTGATTAATCTCGTCACGCAGACCGGCAAAAAACGGATCATGACGAATCGTATCGCCGAGGCCGGCAAGATAGCAAACGCCATCCGGCAGGCAAGCGAGCCGCTCAACATCCAGAGCCGTCAAACGGCGCGTGCCGAACGGCGTAATGTCTTTATCGTCCAAAAGAATATCATCAAGCGTTTCAAGCGTATCGTGGTCACAACCATCAACGCGGCTTTCATCGGCATACCATTGGCGGAACGCATAGGTCAGCGCCGAACCGTCAAACAGGGCGGTCGGGTCACGTTCCAGAAAGCGGGTAAAGATCAGCGCCATATCGCCTTCGGCAGAACCGATCAGGTGGCGCCAGATTTCAGCATGACCGGCACTGCGCAATTCCCAAACGGCAAGAACAGTAACGGTATCGCAATCAGCCGCGCGGATACGTTCTAGCATCAGAACGTCTTCAGGGCTGAATTCGGTTTCAAACGGCGCGTTGCGCTCTTCATGCCAAATGTCACGCAGGGCGCGAACAAAGGTGATCAGAACAGTATTGCGGAAATAAGCCGAACGCCCTAGCGAAGCCGGTGTTAAGGCGAAATTATCGAGTGTAATTTTACGGTCGGCAACATCAAGCTGAAAACCGCTGCTTTGCAGATCGGCCATCGCAACGCTCCAGCCGGCTTGCGCGGCTTCTTGCCACAATGCGAAAGCAACCGGGCTTTCCGCCATCAGGGTGGCGCACCAGCCCAGAACATCATCACTGGTTTCAAATTCATTCGGAAGGGCATCAATGTGATCGGCATCTGTAACCGAAAGGATATCGATTTCCTGCAGCAGCACTGCCTCTGTGACCGGTGCCGCAGAAGTCGTCAGATCATAAATGGTGATCTCGCCTTCCGGGCGGACATGGTGCTTTTTCAGGTAAGTCTTCCGGGTAAGCCGTTCTGCTTTCATGTCGGCCTTCCCATCATGCTTTGCCAGATTTGTGGAACGGAATGATATTTCCGCTTCCTGCTGCTTGCGCGGTTTGCGGAGTTGCGGGAGTGTCTTCCCCACCCCGCGATAGGGTGATGATTGTTGCTTCTTGTTCATGGTCGCCAAACCGTGTGTTGTTTTTGTTTTTAAGAGAGCCAGGCAGATCACCTTGACCCGTTACATCACTATCGGTTTGCAATTCCTGTTCCGTTTCGCGGAAAGAGCGCTCAAATTTGATAAACCATAGGAAATTCGCGTTAGAGCGGTCCCTTACTTCGGTAAATATCGCATCATTCATAATCGTGTTCACATACGGTGCCAGGTAATTTTTGCCGAATGGCATACTGCCGAGGGCAATAATTAGTTCCGCCGTGATATTTTGCGAGCTTTGCTCCAGATCGAAGACATAGCCGTGATAATCCGCCAGCATAAGCTGGATCAGCTTCTTGTCTTCATGGCGGCAACGCTCGGACAGAAACCAGCTTTCAAATACCGCGCTCTGGGCAACGCCGTTATTAAGCGTCCGGAAATCAAGATAGGATTCACGGGCAAAAGCGCGGGCAAGGTCGCCCATGGAAGAGTTTTCCAGCCGGTCCCAAATATCCTTTTCGCCGGCCAATTGCAGTTCCCAGGCAATACGTACCGTCATAACGCCCAGATCGGCAATTTGTGCCCGGTTAACCAGAATGGCCTGATCAGGTTGGAAAATTAGCGGATTAATCAGCGCACCGTTACGGTGCTGCCAAACCCGGCGCAGTTCACGTGCGGCCAGCAAAATCTGGTCTTCACGGCACAAATTGGGATTAACGTAAATTTGCCCGTTACCGCGATCATATGTTGCGCCGGAAATTTCAGCGTCATAATGCAGCTTTGTTTCATAGCTGGCGGCAAAATCAAGCAGCGATGCGGCCAAACGACTTTGACGCAATGTTTGCTCGAAAAATTTCATATCTACCGGCTGGTTTCCGGCCTCGTCATATGGCTGGGTTATAAAAGCAAGGTCATCAAGAAACCGCTCAGTGCGTTTTTCGGCCTCATCCTTATCGACAGATGCCGCACCAAAACGTTCCAGACCACCCGTCAGGCGCTCATGCAAAGTGGTAACGCCCTCTTCAACAGCGGTAAAATCAAAGCAAGCAGAATCGTCCTCTTCGATTTCTCCTTCGAAATCCATATAGAAGAGCGGTTGATTGCTGACATAAGTGCATTTAACCGGCTGTTCGTTATTCAATGCGTAAGCGATGCGGCAACCCGGAGTGCGCGTCGCTTCAAAATCGAAAATATTGTCTGTTGTATTGCTCATCAGATAGAACCCCAATGTCCCAAGAAATGGTAGATACTCCCCCGCTGGAGACAGACCGTTTTGTGCGGTCATGGGTTCATTATGCGGCAGCTTTATTAACGCTTTCCTACCAAAAACCAGTTATTTCCGGCTTTTTGTGAAAAATTTCCGTTATTGTTAACAAGGACTTAAAGGGTAATTAACAGAGTCCTAATATTCGCCGTCAAATACCGCCGGGCGGCGAGGCGGTACCGTAAAAATGCAATGATGATATATGCGGCGTTAAATTTTAAATTGGATGGTTATTGACGCAGCGTATCGTCAAGCACCGGCAAATCCTCAATAAGCACTTCTTCGTCATTCAGCAAAACATTGCCGTTTTCTTCGATAAAGATATTGGCTTTATAAAGTGTGCTTTTATGAACGAAGCAAACACTCAAATGATAGGCATTGTCTGCATTACGGCCATTGAGTGTAACCGGGGTCAATAAATTCCCCACAGCTTTGCGCGCAGCCGGAGGCGGCTCATCATTCCAGGAAATTTCATCAACGCTTTCGACAATATTAAAGCGGCCATGCGGACCACGGACATATTTAAAGAAAAAGCGCAGATAATCCGCCACGTTGTTCGTTGTCAGATTAAGCGGCACTTTTTCGTTAAGCGCATAGATTGGTTTATTCGTGAAATCGAGTGCGATCACATCATCCGGTTTGTAAACGATATGTTTACGTTTATGCGGTACTGCTTCGTAGTCAGCGATTTCGTAATAATGGTAACCGGGATAAAAGGACAGCTCATGTCCTATTACCGTAACGGTTTGCGCATCGAAATCACTGCCGGCGAGATTTGGATTAACCTCTTTAAGCAGGGTTTCACATTGGGAAGAGTCTAATTTTATAAAAACATCCTGAAACATAGGGACCATACTATTATAGAAGTCGAATCGATTCGACTGTTTTTATCCACACAGGCCTGTGCGCATCCTGTGCTAAAACAGCTGCATAACTGTGGGATGAAACTTCTCCCCAAATGGCGGGTTTTTTATCCACCTGAGTCATGCCATGTGCAAATCGCAAATTTTGCAATCAAGGGATAAGTGGACATGAAGAAGCGACTCGCCGGAAAGTAAAGTAATAGACGCTAACCGCGCCTGTGGGCGAATCGCTGGATAAAGAAGCATCCCCGTAATTCACAGGATCTACTATCTACTACTTCCCTTTTAATTTTCTTTTTATATTGTTTTATATCTGTTTGAATGCCGGTCGATCAGAGGGGGAACCAATGGTTCTTCCGATAACCGGATTAGGGCTATGCAAGCAGTGAAAGAAGAAATGACGATCTCAGATAAACCGTTCTTGTCGGCTTTACGCGGTATGCAACCAAAGACACCGCCTTTTTGGTTGATGCGTCAGGCCGGAAGATATTTGCCGGAGTACCGGGAATTGCGGGCAAAGGCCGGCGGTTTTCTCGATCTGGTTTATAATCCGGATTTCGCGGTAGAGGTCACGATGCAGCCCTTGCGGCGTTACGGCATGGATGCGGCGATCCTGTTTTCGGATATTCTTGTTGTGCCGCAGGCGCTGGGGCAAAAACTTGAATTTCTTGCAGGAGAAGGGCCGAAGCTCGATCCGGTGCGCAGCATGGATGATCTTGATCGTCTTGCCTATGACCAGAGCGTTCTGGAACCTGTCTATGAAACGGTTGCCGGTATTCGCCGGGCGATGGTGAATGAGGGGATGGAAAAAACAACCCTGATCGGCTTTGCCGGTGCGCCGTGGACGGTCGCGACTTACATGGTCGAAGGCGGCGGCAGCAGGGATTTCATCCATGCAAAAAGCTGGGCTTATCATGACCCGCAAGGTTTTTCCCGCCTGATTGATCTGATTACCGATGCGACGATTGATTATCTTTTGCGCCAGATTGAGGCTGGTGCAGAGGCGGTGCAGCTATTTGATAGCTGGGCAGGGGCTTTGAGCGAAAGCCAGTTCATGCGCTGGGTTATTGCACCGGCCCAGAAAATCGTAAGCGCACTCGGGGAAGAATATCCTGACGTGCCGGTTATCGGTTTTCCGCGCGGCGCCGGGGCGTTGTATGAGGCCTATGCAGAGCAAAGCGGGGTAAGCGCGCTGGGGCTGGATACGCAGGTGCCGCTAGGCTTTGCGCAGAAATTGCAGAAAATCCTCCCGGTACAGGGCAATCTTGATCCGGTTTGCTTGCTTGCAGGGGGCGATGCTTTGAAAATCGAAGCGGAAAAAATTCTGTCTTCGCTCGGTGGCAAGCCGTTTATTTTTAACCTTGGTCACGGGGTGATCAAGGAAACGCCGCCGGAACATGTTGCGCAGCTGGCTGCACTGATCAGGGGAGTGTAATGGCCAGAAAAGCGGTTATTTTATTTAATCTCGGCGGGCCGGATAGTGCAGAAGCGATTGAGCCGTTTTTGTTCAATTTCTTCATGGACAAAAATATTATCAGGCTGCCTTATCCGCTGCGCTGGTTGGTGGCAAAGGGAATATCAAAGCGCCGCTCAAAACGCGAAGCCGGGACCAGTTACGGTGAACTGGGCGGCAAGTCGCCGCTGCTGGAAAATACGCAGGCGCAGGCGGCTGCGCTGGAATCCACGCTGGGGAAAGATTACAAGGTTTTTACCTGTATGCGCTATTGGCACCCAATGGCCGAGGAAGTGGCGCAGGCATTGAAGGAATACGATGCGGAACAGATTTTCCTGTTGCCGCTTTACCCGCAATATTCGACGACGACGACGCGGTCTTCATTTCAGTCCTGGGACAAGGCGGCACGGCAAGCAGGTATTAGCGCGCCGACGGCAAAGGTATGCTGTTACCCCATGGATGAGGGATTTATCAACGGTTCTGCGGATCTGATCCGTGCTGCCTATGAACAAGCCTTAGGCGAACTTGACGGTAAAGACGTACCGGCGCCGCGACTATTGTTTTCCGCGCACGGGCTGCCGGAAGATGTTATTCGTGACGGTGACCCCTACCAGTGGCAATGTGAACAAAGTGCGGCGGCAATTGCTGAAAAAGTCGGTGTTCCGATGCTTGACTGGGTACTTTGTTATCAAAGCCGGGTCGGGCCAAAGAAATGGATTGGGCCAAGCACCGAGGACGCTTTGATGACGGCTGCGGCCGATGGCGTGCCAGTGATTATTTACCCGCATGCCTTTGTCAGCGAGCATGTTGAAACGCTGGTCGAGATTGAAATCGAATATCGCGAGCTTGCCGAAAAATCAGGTGTGCCTTATTTTGCGAGGGTGGAAACAGTCGGGACCAATCCCGCTTTTATCAGTGGGCTCGCACAGATGGTTAAAAATGTAGGCCAGCTAGAAAAAGGCTATTGTTGTCAGGGCGGGCGGGTCTGCCCGGCGGAATTTGGCCGCTGTGCGCAACAAGCCAGTTAGAGACAAGAAGAAAGAATTAGAAAAATGGCAATGTGGATTTTAGAGAATTACCTTTGGTTCAAAGCGCTCCACGTCATCTCTATTATCGCGTGGATGGCCGGAATGCTTTACCTTCCGCGCTTGTTTTCCTATCACGCCAATGCGGATAAAGGCTCTGATCTTTCTGAAACCCTGAAAATTATGGAACGGCGCTTGCTGCGGATTATCATGAACCCTGCTATGGCGCTAGCGTGGATATTCGGACTGCTGATGCTATGGGGTAATCCTGGTTTGTTGGAACAGGGATGGATTCACGTGAAACTTAGTGCCGTGGTATTGATGACTATACTGCATCATGTTTTTGCGGCCTGGCGCAAAGTGTTTGATCGTGACGAAAATACCCGTCCGGCAAGATTTTATAAAATGTGGAACGAAGCTTCGACTTTGTTAATGATCGTTATCGTAATCATGGCAGTGGCTGAACCGTTTTAAATTTTGTTTTCTTGCCCTCGTTTCTCTAATAATTGTATTATGAATAATTATGGTAGAGGAAAGAAAAGCGGCAAATCCGCCATCGTAGCGACTACCGAATAGCCAGAAAAACGCCCAGCGTAACGGCTTTCGAAACCCCGGCCGGAAATAAGCTAATAATATTCGGGGTTTTTTCTTGACAGAAAATGTTGACTCTTTACACGGGGTTAGCTATAACACCTGTGTCTTTTGGAAGAAAACTCCTCAAAAATTTGGAATTTGGACGGAGCGGTGAGCAGGCCGCCGATACACGGAGCGTAATAAGACCTGCTTTACACCATAAAATTTTTGGACGAACCAACTTCACGGAAAAAAACATTGTCCCCCCGATCAAATCAGGATTTGGAAAAGAAAAAAGAAGTATATCTCATGAACCTGCAGGAATTAAAAACCCGTTCCCCGGCGGAACTGCTCGCATTTGCTGAAGAGCTGGGTATTGAAAATTGCAGCTCGATGCGGAAGCAGGACATGATGTTCGCTATTCTGAAAGAGCTTGCCGATCAAGGTGTGCCGATTTCCGGTACCGGTGTTCTCGAAGTGTTGCAAGACGGTTTTGGTTTCTTGCGTAGCCCGGAAGAAAACTACCTTCCCGGCCCTGATGATATTTATGTATCGCCGTCGCAAGTACGCCGCTTTGGCCTGCGCACCGGTGATATTGTAGAGGGCGAGATCCGTGCCCCGAAAGATTCCGAACGTTACTTTGCGCTGCTGCGCGTTGGCTCGATCAATAACGAGACACCGGAAAAAGTGCGTCACCGGATTAACTTCGATAACCTGACACCGCTTTATCCTGATCGCAAAATCAATCTGGAAGTCGATGATCCGACCAAAAAAGGCGGCGCGATGACCCAGCGTATTATCGAACTGGTTGCACCGCTTGGTTTTGGTCAGCGTGCGCTGATCGTTGCACCGCCGCGTACCGGTAAAACCGTTATGCTGCAAGATGTTGCGCATTCAATTGCCGCTAACCACCCGGAAGCATATCTGATCGTGCTGCTGATTGACGAGCGCCCGGAAGAAGTGACCGATATGGCGCGTTCTGTACGCGGTGAAGTTATTTCCTCTACCTTTGACGAGCCGGCAGCACGTCACGTGCAAGTCGCCGAAATGGTCATGGAAAAAGCCAAGCGCCTCGTTGAACAAAAGCGCGATGTTATCATCCTGCTTGATTCCATTACCCGTCTGGCTCGTGCTTATAACACGGTTGTGCCGTCTTCGGGTAAAGTCCTGACCGGCGGTGTTGATGCCAACGCGTTGCAACGCCCGAAACGTTTCTTCGGCGCGGCACGGAATATCGAGCAAGGTGGTAGCCTGACGATCATTGCAACGGCGCTGATCGAAACCGGCAGCCGTATGGACGAGGTTATCTTCGAAGAATTCAAGGGTACGGGTAACTCCGAGATCGTTCTTGACCGTAAGATTTCCGACAAGCGCGTATTCCCGTCGATCGATATTCAGAAATCCGGTACACGGAAAGAAGAATTGCTGGTTGGCAAGGATCTCCAGAAAATGTGGGTACTGCGCCGTATTCTCAACCCGATGGGTACGGTCGATGCGGTCGAGTTCCTGATCGGCAAGTTACGCGAGACCAAGAACAACGACGATTTCTATCGCTCGATGAACCAGTAAGGTTTTCAGAACATATATTTTTAAAAGCCCTGCCCTTGCCGGCGGGGTTTTTTGATTCACGGATTATTAATACGGCTTCGCTATAATTTAATTAAAATTTGAGATAAATTTTATTTAGCAAGGCCCGGTAGCCGATGAAAATGATCCGCGCGACCTGCGTACTTACTTTACTTATATTTCTGAATGCTTGCGCAACAGAATCGCCAGCAACTTCGAGCAAGTTGGTTACAGCCAGGCACGACGTGATTGTCCGTAATGGTATACATGTACCACCTTCACCTGCCGCCCTTAATGAGATTGCACCCGCTGCCGGTACGGTTGCAGCGGATGCTGTAGGCTATGATGAAAATCCCAAAACCGCAAAGCGTTGCGGCCTGCGCGACCGTTTTGACCGTAAACAGGTCATTGCCTATAATTTTGAAGATGGGCGCTCGCGGGTCGGGTTAAATTTGCGCGCGGCCGGTTTCGGGCTTAGTGACCTTGGCCGCGTCGAAGTTGAAAAAATTCAGCTTAATTTCCGCTACAGGTTTCCTCCGCATAAGAAAAAACAGTCAAAATGTTTATACGATTCCGGTTGGCAGGGTCTTGCCGGTTCAGCTTACAACGAATTTTTCCTACGTGAAGATGATACGGTCTATGAAGCGCTTGATGATGAATGGGACCGCGTCGAGGACGAACTCTCAAAATTTTTCTGATAACCCCTTATGGGTATCCTACTGTTTTTACGTGTTTTTCCATGAAGCGGTAAAAACACGTTCAAAATTGATTTAAAAGACATCTAAAATTATTATTTGTTTTTAGTAACTTACGAGCTAAAATCGAAACGAAACTATTTGTCATAATGGTATTTTTCGTCATAGACTGAACTTATATACAGGGTTCACCGCAGCGAGCTCTGAAAGATCAAAATAAACCATCAAACGAACCTAACGACGATTACCGGGTGGGAAACATTATGACGAAGAATACGAAACCAAACTTGGCCGAGCGACGCCGCAATGCTGTGCTGGCGCTTGGGCTTGTCTTTTTTACAGGACTTTTTGTAATTCACGGGCCGGCCTGGTCCGTTGAACTTGACCATCCTTCATCTGTTATCAATACGGATGAAACAACTCTGCCTATTATTACGTCCCCAACACCGACCCAGGCAAAGAACGATTCCTGCCTTCCCCTGCTGAAATCCGTTCGTCAAGCCTCTCCCTCTGCCATGGATCGGAACCGGTCAACGACCGGAAAAGCGGCGGCGCTGGGTGTGATCTTTGGAGTTCGATTTGCCCTCGGACCGAAAGAGGTCATGAAATCCAGCCGCCGGGATAAAGCTGTCAGGTTCGATCTTTGGCAAGCACGCGAAGGTAATGGTGCACAGGCTATGGCCATTGCAGATTACCGCCGGTGCAAAAACGAAGAAGCCCTGAAAGCTATATCAGACTGGCGCTGGGCGCGCTAATCCCCCGCATACGCCCGGTGCCTGTCACTCTACTTACGTCATTAAGACGACTGACAAGTGCCCCTTGCTAAGAAAATCTCGCCGCTCTGTGCAATGCAGGGCGGCGAGTTTCGTTTCTTTGCTGTTTATCCTAATAGCTGGCGATACCAGTCCGGCGCTATCTGGCCATTTGTGACAGCGAGATAGGTCATAACCATGAAGAGTACGATGGCGACCGGGGCGGCCATTAATGCGGCCACGCCGGTTTTTGGCGCAATTTTTTTGGCGTTGCCGCTTTTCATCAATCGTCGCAGGGCTTTTTTAAGTGCCTGTCCGGCGCTGATTTGCGTGCTAAGGGTGATGATCAAAAAACCGGCAAAAATTAGAACTGCATCGGATGCGAGTTCAGGCAAGGTTATCATGGCGGCGCTATCAATGGTCGCAAGGCGCAGCGGGCCGAAAAAATAGCTGGCATACAGTGCTGATGTTATGGCGGCGCCAGCGGCAAGCCCGATCAGCCGCGGCTTGCGGGTGACATTTTTCATGGCAAGGTGCGCGTCATTGGTCAACCGGCCGATTGTCTGCGGTGAAAATCCTACGGGATATCTGGATTGTAGTGTCCGTGCCGCTTGTTTCGGGGATGTACGTGCAGTGAAGAGAAATGCATCGCCAATAGCGCGGTAGCGTACGGTTTTGTCAATGGTGGCTGCGATATTTCCCCTACCGGCGGCCGCACTGCCAACCATGCGCAAGGCGCTGCCCATAATTTTTTCCAAAAAGTCAGGAATTTCGAGCAAGGCGGGATTATAGCCGAATAGCTTGCCGCTTAATTTTTTTCCTTTTATATCAAAATCAATGTCTGCCCATGGCAATCTGACATCATAGGGAACGACATATTCATTGTCTTTGGTGACTTTTTCGAATTGTTGCTGGCGCTGTACGACTTCTATAATACGTGCGCGGGCATGACCTTCGGTTACGAGGCGCGGGCCATATTCGTCGATTAAGGGGGGGATGTCTTCCGGCAGCTCATCCGCGTCATATGCAAAGCGGCTTTTGGCACTGACATCCATGAGGTAGGTGTGACTGTGCCAGCCTGTTGCCCCGCAATTCTGACAAGGCATTTTGCCTGTATTACGGCATTTTGGGCAGGTGACTTCGCCGGTTTGTTGGCACTGATCGCATCCTGTTCGGCCTTTGCCATAGCATAACGTACATTGCTGGCGCCCTTGCGGCGTATTGATGAACTGCGCGCCATTACAATTATGGCATTGTATGTCTCTTTGGCCGTGGCATTTAACGCAAACGATTACTCTTTTGCCGCGGCAATTCTGGCAGAGCGTTTTACCGGAGGAATCGCATGGTGCGCAAGGTTCATGGATGACATAATGTTTATTGTAACGTTTGAGCGGGATAATCTGTCCGTTGATCGCAAAACCGCTATCTTCACGCTTTTTCAACAGGCTGACGGTCAGCTTATGAACATCACGATCGCGGGTCAGGCGGTCGGCGGCGGCCTGGATTTTCTGGTGGGCATCTTGCGGCGAACCGGCGCGTTCTCCATTTTCGCGGCCGGTGGTTCTGCGTTCGCTGATGGCCGTAACTATCTGAAAAATTTCCTGCGCTTCAAATGTAAGGGTCTCGCCGGTGCATTTATGTAGAGTAACGCTTTCCGGTTTTATGCCGTTGCCCCGTACATAGCCGCGTAGATTTTCCAGTGCCTCTTGCGGCAACTCCGGGTCTAACGGCTCATGATTGCCTGTTGGCGCTGGTGGCGTTTGTGGCTGGTCGTCGTCGTCTTCTATCACAGGATGTACGTGTCCAGTCTGTTAGGTCAGGTTTTGGCGGAGAATGGCAAGCGTACGTTCATCCGCTATTTTGGCTGCCGCCGCATCGTAATGTTTGCCGCCAACACGGGTGAAAGCATGGTTGAGCCCGGGGTAGGAATGAATTGTGACATGCGGATTATCAGCAAGCCCGTCTTTAATTTTTTGTTGCGCGTCCTTTGGTACAAATTCGTCTTCTTCTGCGATGTGCAGCATCAAGGGTTGGCGGATGCTGGCCGATTCATCAAGGATCTGATCAAGCGCAACGCCGTAATAGCCTACGGCAACGTCAATATTTGTCCGTGCTGCCGTCAGATATGCAAGCTTGCCCCCTAGGCAATAGCCGATGCACCCGACTTTACCGCTGCTGTCAGGGTGGCCTTTCGCCGCGTTTATTGTGGCCTGAATATCTTCTATACCCTTATCGACATCAAACGCATTAAACAGCTCGAAAGCGCGCGCCCATTCGGCGTCTGTCTGGTCGGTCAGCTGGATGCCGGGTTCTATGCGCCAGA
>CBDUPU010000008.1:0-22009 GCA_965369185.1 uncultured Rhodospirillales bacterium | reverse complement strand
AAATATTATGTCTGACGCCAATAAAACAGCTACGCAAGCGGCAAAGCGGCCGCTCTCCCCGCACTTGCAGGTTTACCGCCTGCCAATGACGGCAATCATGTCGATTACCCACCGGATTACGGGCTTTGCCCTTAGTGTCGGCACGGTCATGCTGATCTGGATGCTGGTGGCTGCGGCAACAGGGCCGGACGCATATGCTACCTTCCTGTCTTTCGCAGGCTCTTTGGTCGGCAAGGCGCTTTTATTCGGCTGGTCACTGGCCATGTTTTATCATTTGGCCAACGGTGTCCGGCACCTGGTTTGGGATGCCGGTTTTCTGTTTAAACTCAAAAACGCTTATCGCAGCGGCTGGGTCGTGCTGGCAGCCGCCTTGCTGATGACGCTGCTATTCTGGTGGAAGGCAGGTGGCCTGTGAAATTGAAGTGGGAAGATAACGGTATTAAGACCCCGCTGGCCCGTGCGCGCGGCCTTGGTTCTGCGCATGGCGCTGCCGAGCATTGGTGGCAGGAGCGACTGACCTCGATCGCCGCAGTGCCTTTGGTGCTCTGGCTTGCCTGCTCTGTTGTGAACATGCCGGGCTGGGATTATGAAACTTTTACAAGCTGGCTTGCTGCGCCGGTCAATGCCATCCTGATGATTTTGACGATTTTGGTGATTTTCTACCACGCGGCTCTCGGCAGTCAGGTCGTGGTTGAAGATTACATTCATAACGAAGGTTTCAAGCTGTTTAAGCTTGTTGGCATCAAGCTGTACTTTTTTGCCGCCACTGTCGCCTGCGTGTTTTCGGTTCTTAAAATCGCGTTCGCGGGCTAGGGACGGAGAGCGATGGGTAACCGGCCTGAAAACGAAAAAGACCCAGAAGGCGAAAAATCCGGACTCGGAAAAAGCTTTGGCAACGCGGCCCGTTATGCCGGGGTGGCCTCGGGCCTGTCTGGCGGCATGATGTTCTGTGCTTTGGCGCTGGCCGTCTGGCACAATACCGGCAACAATTTATGGCTCGCCGGGGCGGCCGGCGGCGTTCTGACCACGGTCGGCAGCTTTGTCAGCCTGTTCAGAATGGCCGCGCAGGACGATAATGCGGCAAGCAAAAAACAGCAGCAGGCGGGGAAACCCGATAATAAACGCCCGGGCGACAAGCCTGATTTCAAACCTTAAAAGGAAGTAGTACTCTCATGGCGCAGTCTTACGAAATCATTGACCATGAATATGACGTTGTTGTTGTCGGGGCCGGCGGCGCCGGTTTGCGCGCCGGGTTTGGCTGCGCAGAAAAGGGACTGCAGACGGCGATCATTTCCAAGGTTTTTCCGACCCGCTCGCACACGGTCGCGGCGCAGGGCGGTATCTCCGCAGCGCTTGGTAATATGGGTGAAGACGATTGGCGCTTTCACTTTTATGACACCATTAAGGGCTCTGACTGGCTCGGCGATCAGGACGCGATCGAATATATGTGCAAGGAAGCCATTCCGGCCATTATCGAGCTGGAGCATTACGGCGTGCCGTTTTCGCGTACTGCCGAAGGCAAGATCTATCAGCGCGCTTTTGGCGGCATGACCACCCATTACGGCAAGGGCACAGCGCAGCGTACTTGCGCCGCTGCCGACCGTACCGGCCATGCGATGCTGCACACGCTTTACCAGCAGGCGCTCAAGCATCAGGCGGAGTTCTTTATCGAGTATTTCGCCCTCGACCTGATTATGAGCGATGACGGCGAATGTCTCGGCGTAATGGCGTGGAACCTTGATGACGGCAAAATCCACCGTTTCCGCGCGCACCAGACAATTCTGGCGACCGGCGGTTATGGCCGCGCCTATTTCTCTTGTACCTCTGCCCATACCTGCACCGGCGATGGTGGCGGCATGGCGCTGCGCGCAGGACTTGCGCTGCAGGACATGGAGTTTGTCCAGTTCCACCCGACCGGCATTTACGGCGCCGGCTGCCTGATTACCGAAGGCGTGCGCGGTGAGGGCGGCTATCTGACAAACTCCGAAGGTGAACGCTTTATGGAGCGTTATGCGCCTTCTGCCAAGGATCTTGCCAGCCGCGACGTGGTTTCGCGTTCCATGACTATTGAAATCCGTGAAGGCCGCGGTGTCGGGCCGGAGAAAGACCATATCCATCTCCATCTCGAGCATCTTGACCCTGAAATTATCCACTCCCGTCTGCCGGGTATCGCTGAAACCGCGAAGATTTTCTCCGGCGTTGATGTGACGCGTGAGCCGATTCCGGTGCTTCCGACCGTCCATTATAATATGGGGGGAATCCCGACCAACTTTAAGACCGAAGTTGTCAACCCGACAGCCAAAGACCCGAACCACGTTGTGCCGGGCCTGATGGCGATCGGTGAGGCTGCTTGCGTATCGGTGCACGGCGCGAACCGTCTTGGCTCCAACTCGCTGCTTGATCTTGTTGTTTTTGGCCGCGCCGCCGCGCATCGCTGCGCCGAAATCATCAAGCCTGGCCAGTCACATCGTAGCCTTGCAGGGCAGGATAACGGCGATCAGGCGCTCGCACGTCTTGATAAGTTCCGTTATGCAGACGGCACTACGTCAACCGCCAAGCTGCGCTTGCAAATGCAAAAAGACATGCAGAACCACGCCGCTGTGTTCCGTACCGGCGAAGTGCTGGAAGAGGGGCGTGTGCTGGTTGATAAATGTTTTGCCGCACGCGAGGATCTTGAGATATCCGACCGTTCGATGGTGTTTAATACCGACCTTGTTGAAACGCTCGAGCTTGATAATCTGCTGTATCAGGCGGTCGCCACCATTCACTCTGCCGGCAATCGCACTGAATCGCGCGGCGCCCACGCCCGTGAAGATTATCCGAACCGCGACGATAAAAACTGGATGAAACACAGCGTTGTCTGGGTTGAGGAAAGCGGCAAGGTTAAGCTCGGCGATCGCCCGGTGGCCCTGAACACCCTGACCGACGAAGTCGAACCGGTGCCGCCGAAAGAGCGGGTTTACTAGAAGAGATTACAAAGGCCGCTGCATAGCGGCCTTTATTTTAGGTCATTCCAGCAATTTTGTGATTATGAAAAACGTTGCCGGAGGGCGTTTCTTTGCGTTATGATGCCTTTAGAAAAAAACATGCATGAAAGATGACCCATGTCAGACAAACAACCGAAAACCTTATCGCCATACTGGCAAAAGCTAGTGAACGCGGCCGACGTTATTTTGCAGCGGCGCATTGATGGTCTGCAGGCTCGCACGGTTCGGCCGGAATGGTGTTTGGCCGCTGATGACAAGATGCGTATGGCGAGACAGAAAATGGAACTTGATGGCATGAAAGATGTGCAAAAAGCCGTTCGTCGCGGCGGTTTTTGGGGTAAAATTGCTGCGTTTGACACGGTGCTGAGTGAAAAGCCTTGTCTTGTTTTCAGTAAAAATTAAACCATTTCTGATATGTGTTAGATATGAGCAATACTTCCAAGGGCGCAAAGGCCGTAACATATGAAGAATTTTCCCGGCGCGGCAGTGGTGGCGGCGGCGGGGGTGGTCGCGGACCTGACGAAGAGGGAGTGCTGTCCCGTATGTGGAAACGCTGGGCAATGCGCGTTGTTGGTCAAAAAGTGCAAGAGCTCGAGGATTTGCCGCAACTAAGCCCGGCACAGTTTGTTGCCCTGAATCGCCTGAAGTCTGATTTTGAGCGCGTGTCGCAAAGTCCGGCGGCAGCGTATCGCGCTGTCCGGGAGCACAGCAAGATTTTCAATCATCCGCTTGTAAAACCTTTTCTTGTTTGAATAATCCTGCTTCACATTGCGGGCTGAACCTTTTATTCTGTGCGCGTAGTACAATTCGTAATAAACGGGAAAAAACCGATGGCCACATTTACCCTGCCGCAAAACTCGAAAATCACCAAAGGCAAGACCTATGATGTGACGGGGCAGGACACCAAGCGCACCAAAACCTTTAAAGTTTATCGCTGGAATCAGGAAGACGGCAAAAATCCGCGTTTGGACGAATATAAGATCGATCTCGACAAGTGCGGCCCGATGGTGCTGGATGCGCTTATTCACATCAAGAATGACATTGACAGCACCCTGACCTTCCGCCGCTCCTGCCGTGAGGGTATTTGCGGGTCATGCGCGATGAATATCGATGGCCGGAACACGCTCGCCTGTACCAAGCCGATTGAGGATATAAAAGGCGATGCCAAAATCACCCCGTTGCCGCATATGAAAGTGGTAAAGGATCTGGTTGCAGATCAAAAGCACGCGATTGCGCAATATGCATCCATCGAGCCCTGGCTGAAAACCGGTTCTCCGACACCGACGCGCGAGCGCCTGCAAAGCCCGGAAGATGCTGATGAACTGAACGGTAAGGACGGCCATGGTCCGGCAGCCTGTATTTTATGCTTCTGCTGCTCGACCAGTTGCCCGAGCTACTGGTGGAATCAAGACCGCTTTATGGGACCGGCGACTTTGCTTCAGGCATGGCGCTGGATCGCGGATTCCCGCGACGAAGCCACAGGTGAACGCCTTGACCAGCTCGAGGACCCGTTCAAGCTTTATCGCTGCCACACGATCATGAATTGCACCAACACTTGCCCTAAAGGCTTAAATCCCGCAAAATCTATAGCAGAGATTAAAAAGCTGATGCAGGCGCGACGTTAACATCCGCTATTCGAAAAGTTCACACTGTATACGCACACCCTGCCAGTTCATATTTGAAAGGTTTTTTGATGTTTGATTTTGATTTCCCTTATGTGGCGACGCTGATTGCAGGTTTAGCGGCCTTCGCGATTGGCGTGTTCTGGTATCATCCGAAAGTTCTTGGTACGCGCTGGATGGAAGCGCGAGGGAAGTCAAGTGAGGACGTTAATCTGGGGATGCGCCAGATGATCGTGTCTCTCTGTCTCTGGATGGTGGCTGCTTGTTTTTATTCTTTCCTGATTAACATTATCGGTTTTGTCGAAGGCGACGTTTTTGACGCTATTCCGGGTTATTTCAGCCTGTCTTGTTTGCTGTGGGTGGCTTTTGCCATGCCGCCGCTGGTGATGGGTGCGCTTTATACCGGCTATGCTTTTGAGGCCGTATCAATCGATGCCGCATATCAACTGGCCGGCTATTACGTGTTCGCAATCGTCCATATTGCTTTCGGTCTGCTGGCCTGATTATTCGGATTAGCGCTACGGCACAAGCGGTTTGCCGCCGAACGGATCGAAATTCATAGCGGTTTCACAGTCTGCCTGCGCCATCTGGATAAAGTTGTTGTAGGACACGGCCAGCTTTTGCTCGCATACGGTTTTTCCGGTGATCGGTATCACTTCAAGCTCCTTCGGTTTTTGCGGGTCGGTGGGAAACGGCATTCTTCCTTTTTCTGTGACGATGCTGGTGAAGGTCGCTTGCTTGCCGTTACCGGAAATTTTTAAATCCTGTATTTGAACATCGGCGGAATAGTCTTCCATCATATAGCGACCGGCGACGATGCTGCTGATATACTCATCCCGTCCCAAGGATATCTCGTTTTCCTGTGGCGGGAAGTTCGGGATTTCATAGCGCATCTTGCTTTTAAAACGGCCGCGCTCTGTCATGTGGTTCATAAAGTAATTTGCGACATCTTCATCCATCATATCCGGTCTCTGGCCGGTCGATATCTCACCGACTTCACGGATAAAATCGCGTATATTCTGCTCGGTCAGGGTGACGACAAAATCCTTGCTTCTTCCGAGGTGGCTTTGTGCCTGCGCCGGTGTGTTCATGGCTGTTGCCAGAATGAAAAATGCGCCTGCGGCAGCAATGGTGCTTTTAATATGATTCATCATCATTTTGACCTGCGTCCCCCTTTATGCTGCCCGTTTTCGAAATCTAGTACGACTCGGCAAAATCAATGTTCGTGCTGCAATTTACGCCAGCGACCTGAATGATGTTCTTTCCGCTTAATACGACGTCCTGTTCGCAATATGATGTTCCTGTTACCGGCACCATGCGCGGTTCCCCGTAGCCATCAGCGATGGGCATAACGCCGCGTTCGTAATTGGTTGTCATTACCTGCGCGCGGCGGCCGTTCTCTACGATTTTAATATGTTCTATTTTTACGGCTGTTTCGTGGCGTTCCATGGACTTTGTGTCTTGCAGGACGTGGCTGATAAAGTTCAGCTTGTCCATTTCAAGTTCGCGTTCGTTGGTGGGCATGTCCGGCAGGTCGTAAGCAATTCTGGTCTTGAAGACACCGCCATCGGCTATGTGATTCATGAAATAGCCGGTAATGCTATAGGCGTCCATGTCCTCACGCAGTCCGCCCGATACCTGCGCCATTTCGTTTATAAAACGCTCGACATTACTCTCTGTCAGAGAGGATACCGCGGCGTCCGATTTTGACAAGACCGTCGTTGACAGGACAATTGCGATAAAGATATTGAAGGCCGCAAGACCTAGCAGTTCAATGCTTTTCCCCATAGGGCGGCGTCCCTGTTTCTTGCCTGCTCAGCTCCGTGCGCCTTTTCCGGTCAATAAAATCACCGGTTTTTGACCGGGCGCTTTGGATGCAGACATTTGGTATCTGTTAAACCCACTGTTTCAAGTATGGCGGGAAAAGGTAAAAATTTTTATAAATATGAAAAATTAAATTAGCAAAGTCTGACATAGATATTAGCCAAGTTTATCAATAGCATCTTGTGAAACTCTATGTAGTTTCAGTACCTTATTGCGGTCCGTTTCCCCGCGAACAATGTGTATATCCGACTTCGCAATGTTCAACTCTTTCGCGAGCAGGGCAATCAGCCCTTTGTTGGCTTTTCCCTTTTCAGGCACGGCGGTTACGCTGGCTTTTAGCACTCTGCGCCCGTCAGCGTCCGTTTGCCAGCCCTGTATCTTTGTCCGGGCGGCTTTGGGGGTGAGGCGAATGTGAAGTACCAGCGCTTCGGTCATTAGTTGAGTATTGAGTTATGGCAAATTATATGGTAAAAACTATGTATTACAAGGACTTTAGCATGGGCAGCAGTGCCGACCAAAAACTAACCGAGATATTTCGTGATAGCGCGTCCTCTGCGCTATTTACAGCGGGTGATTTCCGGCTGGGGCGCTTGCTGTTTAACCAGCAAGCCGGGCTTGGTGGTACGATTGTCAATCACTGCTACCCTTATGGTTCCTTTGTTGTTTTTATGAAGCCGGCTGTTTTTTTGTCGCTCGCTAGCAGCGGTATTGTCCATAATAGCCGCGATTTTATCGCAGAAGGTATAGAGCGTTACGCCGGCACGAATAGCTTCCCGCTCGCCGCACCTTATCTGATGGTTGATTTTTCCAGCGATCCCCCGCGCATTACCGGCCATGAGGGCCGTAACCGGATGCGCGCGATAAAGTCGCTCGACATTGCTGATGATATTCCCGTTCTTATCCAGCCGAGCGACGCCATGCCGCTTGAAAAAATCGGGGCAGGGGCGCTGGCCGCTTTTTTTGAGGGAGCCATTAATCAGGATAAAAGGCCGGTGAACGGTCCTCTCTTTTCCCGCGCCCAGCTTGGCGAGCGCCTTTTTACGGCGCAGCCTGTCTAAAACGCGATATCAAGGCCAATATCAAGTGAGGTAACGCTATGGGTCAGCGCGCCGACTGAAATCAGGTCAACGCCGCTTTCTGCTACTGCCCTGACTGTTGCAAGCGTAATGCCGCCTGATGCCTCAGCAACGGCGCGCCCGTCAATCATTTCTACCGCCTGCCGCAGCATGTTCGGCGTCATATTATCAAGCAGCACCGCATCAATTTTGTGCGCAAGCGCTTCTTCAAGCTGGCCAAGCTCATCGACTTCAATCTCGATTTTGATCATATGGCCGGCATGACGGCGTGCCTGTTCGATTGCCGGCCCAACGCCGCCTGCTAGTGCAACGTGGTTGTCCTTGATCAGGATGCCGTCATCCAGACCGAAGCGGTGGTTTTTGCCGCCTCCCATGCGCACAGCGTATTTCTGTACGGCGCGCAGGCCAGGCAATGTTTTGCGGGTACAGACGATGGCGGCCTTTGTGCCTTCGGTCTCGGCGACATAGCGGCCGGTTTCGGTGGCGATGCCGGATAAATGAGTCATAAAGTTCAGCGCGGTGCGTTCGGCGCTCAGGATGGCGCGGGCGGGACCTTCAACGGTGAGGATGTCGCTGCCCGGCGCAAGTGACGCCCCGTCCTTTATATGCGGGGTGATTTGCAGGTCTGCGTCCATCAGGCGGAACGCGGTCTGTGACAGGTCAATTCCGGCAAGAATGCCGGGCTGGCGCGCTTTCATCACCAGCTTTCCTGAGCGCTCTGCCGGTATCAGCGCCTCGCTGGTTGCATCGTGGCCGTGGCCGAGATCTTCCAGCAGTGTGCGGCGGACAAGGTCTTCGAGAATAATCTGGGGCAGGCTCATAACGCGCTCCTCTTACTATTGCCTGCTGAATATAGGCGATCCATGGTGTTTTTCCAGCGCATAATCATTTGCTGCTATTTTGTGGTCGCAATTAAAAAAGGCCGCACATGGCGGCCTTTTGCTGTTCCTTTAATTACGATCCTGCGCTTTAAAACGGCAGGTTCGTATTTGTGTTGCAGTCCATACGTGACAGCACAATGTCCGAATTTCCGGCTTTGCTTAGATACAGTTTGCACTTGGAGTTCGCGTGCATCACCTTGGTTGTCAATGTCGGATTGTACGGCGTATAGGCAAGGCTGTATTCCTTCAGGTCAACATCGACCGTTGCCAGTGTACCGTAAGCGTTAATCTCTGTCTGAGTAACGTCAAACTGCGCCTGGTAGCCCGGAATGGTGCGTTTTTTAACTTCCAGCTGATCAATGGTCTGCCATTTGCTGAAACTACCGGTACTGGTGCGCGTATAATACGGGTTCAACGGATAGCGGGAATAGTTGCTATACGCGCTGGCCCATGCGGCCTGCCAGGTGCCGGGGCTGGGCAGAACGGCGACATGATTGACGAAAATCGCGTTGTCCGCGGTTGTGCGGGCCAGATGATTTCGGGCGACATGCCGGTTTGGGTTGTTAATTGCATGATTGGTGTTTTCTACAAAATTATAAATGTCTGATACTGATATCCGTTCCGCCGCCGTGGCCGGGGCGACAGCTGTTACCAGCAGTGCAAAAATTGTTAAAAGAAACCTCATATTCCCTCCGCTCTGATTTAAAAGGTCAGGGGTTTATTTAAGCCCAAACTTGTTACAATTTTATTAAATATGGAAAATGTCAGTAGCGAAAAAAAGTAGCGGGCAAAAGTTGCGGGCAAAAAAAATGCCCCCGAAGGGGCGAAAGATAAGGGAGCTGGAAATATAAGAAGAAGGTCGAAAGTCAGATTTCTTCCTCGTAACTAATATCGGTATGGCATTCGCCGTCAGTCGCCAGCAAGCGGCCATTTTGGATTTCGTGGCGCGTCCGGCAGGTTGTGCGGCTTACAAACGGCTTACCGTCATTTAATTCGTTTAACATCATGCCGCGCTCGGTCATAACATCCACCGTGTAGGCTTCGTTTTCATCTTTGCCGGGTTCAAACTGCAGGGTCCGGATTGCTACCGCATAATTGTCGATAAAATGCGTGCCTTGAATATAGGTGTTGATGTAGTCGGTTTTGTCCATTTCGATGGTAGGACTGCTGCTTGCGCCCGGTGCATTCGGCGCGGTGACGGTCAGTTTAAAGCTGGCATCGTCGCTGATATGGGCGTGAAGATATTCGATGGTGCCGAGGGCATCCTCGCGGTTGTTCAGAACTTTTTCCATCTTGTCGTATTGGGCCGCAATCATGTCTTCGGTAATGCCTTTCGCGCCAGCCGGTTGTGAGCTAACGGTAATGACGAGGGCAAGGGCAATAAGCATTCTTAACATGGGCGTCTCCGGACGTTTCATTTTCGTGGTTCTCTGGCTTTTCTTAATAAAAAGTTAAGCAAAGTTTTACCCGAAATATCCGAATTATGTCAAGTAAACTGTTCTGGTCGAGCTTTCGGCGGTGCTGCGGCTATTGCCACAGCCGGTCTCTTTTGCTTATGCTTGTCTTTGTAAAATCTGGATACGGTGCACGGGAAAGGTCTTTAAAACATGGAAATTATTCGCCGGGAAAGCGATCATTGCGAAGACCGTCATAATGGTGCGCGGCCGACAATCCTTATTATACATTACACCGAAACAAAGACGCTGGAAGATGCGGAGGATTACTTTCTCGGTCGCAAACCACATCCCGGCGGCGGCAGGGTTAGCGCCCATTATATGATCGACCGTGACGGTACGGTTGTGCAGTATGTCGATGAAGAAAAGCGCGCCTGGCACGCCGGTGTTTCGCACTGGGCGGGTGTAGACGATATTAATTCCCATTCCATCGGTATAGAGCTGGTCAATCCCGGTCGCAAATACGGCTACCGCCCCTTTACGGCGCAGCAGATGGCCGTCTTGTTCAAGCTCGCCCGAGAGATCATGGCGCGCCATAATATCTCGCCGCACCGCGTTCTTGCCCATTCGGATATTGCGCCGGGGCGAAAGGCTGATCCCGGTGAGCTGTTTGACTGGAAAATGATGGCGGGCGCGGGGCTTGCCGTCTGGCCGGAGCCAAGCGCAGAAGACCGCCGCATTGGCGCGGATTATGCCCGCGACCAAAACAGCCTGCGCGATGCGTTTTGCAAGGCGGGCTATGATCCTAAAGCCGCGCTTGAAGATGTGATCGTCGCCTTTCAGCGGCATTTTGCGCCTGAAGCTTTTAAAGACCGCGACAAGGTTGGGCGTATGACCGGGGCAATGGGGGCGCGCCTGCACTGGTTGGTGCGCAACAGGCCTAATCTGTAAAGGCTTGTTTTTCACGGGAAAAGCCATCATATTGCTGCTTACCAGAAGACCGGGTGGCTGCCCGCTTTTATAGGCGGGAGGAAAGTCCGGGCTTCACGGAAACACGGTGCCGGGTAACCCCCGGGGGGCGCGAGCCTACGGAAAGTGCAACAGAGAGCAAACCGCTAACCGCCCGATGAAAGGCTGCAAAGGCTTGTCCTGCGTAGCCCGGAGGGCGAAGCAAGGGTGAAAGGGTGCGGTAAGAGCGCACCGCGTTCCTGGCAACAGGAACGGCATGGTAAACCCCGCCGGAAGCAAGACCAAATAGGAGCCTCACATGATGGTGTTTCCCCGTCGAGGCTCGGGTAGGTCGCTTGAGGCAGGCGGTTACGCCTGTCCCAGATGAATAGTCACCACCCTTTCGGGGGTACAGAACCCGGCTTACAGGTCTTCTGGTATTTTTCTCTTCTGTAAAAACCGTACAAATAAAGACCCAGGGCTTGCGACGGCAAGCCCGCGCGAGAGCGCGGAGTCCCCTCTTTTTCTGATCCGCGAGGGCGGATCAGCAGAGATTCTGACAAACGCAGGTTTTCTCATGAGAAAACCGTATAAAAAGAAAAAAGCCAGCCGTTTTCGGGCTGGCTTTTCTTTACACAAGGTAGGCGTGGTAGCTGCTATTTATCCGGAGATAAACGGCAATGACCACAATTTTTGAGCAAAGCCGAGTAGCTGATCGAGTTTGGCGGTTTGCCAGGCCGAATATAGAATCGTCCCTGCAAAGACACCGCCATTCACGGCCAGTATCAGCATTAGCGTAATTGCCAACATTGAGATTTCTCCCCACACACATTTGTTTCACACACACAGTATTGGCTTTTTAGCCTCACGCCTTTGTAGAGGAAGTGTCGCTCTTTAGGGCGTGCGTCCATTTTTTTGAACGGTACATTCTTTACCATAATCAAATATCAAAAATCAAGATAATTTTCATAATCTTAACAGGGGGCGATTTGTCTGCTTTTGCTAATGTCGTAAAAGGCGCGGTTGATAAAGCTTCATTGCTTAATCTCTCTGCCTTTGCGGGTGTTTTTTTTATGCTTGCGTCTTGGGCGTTTCGGGCAGTCGTAGCGTGAAAATGGCGCCGCCTTCCGGATGATTGGCGGCGCTGATGTCTCCCTGATGCAGCTCTGCGATACGTTTGACAATCGACAGGCCAAGGCCGGAGCCGGAATTGCTGCTGGTTCCTTTGCGCCAGAAGCGGCGGAAAATTTTGTCCATGTCCTCGTTTTGAATGCCGGGGCCGTGATCGCGTATGTGAATGGTCGCGACCTCTTGCGTTACCTCGATCGGGGTTCCGGCTGGCGTGTGGGCAACAGCATTTTCCAGCAAATTACGCAAGGCGCGGTAAATTGCATTGCTGTTGCCGATCGCATAAACCGGCTCGTCTGCGGTCTGGAGGCTCAAATCATGCTTTTCCCGCAATATAACCGGCCACAAATCCTGACACACTTTTTCAAGAATTTCTGTCAGGTCAACTGTTTCGGTTGGCAGGGCGTCCGGAAAATCAAGGCGGGCAATATCAAGAAGCTGGCTGACAAGGCGGCTCATCCCGTCTACATCTTGCGCCAGTTTGCGAGCGATTTTTCGGTCTTCCAGCATATCGACTTGCGAGCGTAGAATGCTAAGCGGGGTGCGCAGCTCGTGCGCTGCGTTGGCGGTAAATTCCTTTTGCCCTGCAGCGCCCTTCTCAAGCCGTTCCAACGCCCCGTTAATCGCGCGCACCAGCGGTAGAATTTCACTGGGAATATCAATTTCGTCAATGCGCTTGTCGGATGTCTTGAATGTGATTTCTCTGGCCTGCTGCGAAGCTTTTTGTAACGGAGTTAGGCTTTTGCGGATGCTGAAATATATAACGCCAATCAATAGCAGCAGGAAAGGAATGCTGATCCATGCCATGCGCGTCAGAAAGGTTGTCGCGAGAATTTTTGTGAAAGCCTCGGCGCTTTCTTCACTTTGCGCCGCCTGGATTAAATAGGCCTCGCCGTTAAATTCATGCTGGATGCTGACGCCGATAAACGCGGTGCCTTTTGGTCCGGTAAATTCAAAAAATTCGTGTTTTTCGGCCGGCCATGTAATCGGAAAGCGGTCGATAAAAGCAATAGGAGAATGGAACAGGACGTCACCGGTGAGATTGCGTACGATATATTGATACATCTTGCCCTGGGCAGCATAAAAACCGCGCTCGGCTTCCGGAAGGTCAAGCGTCAGTGTGTCGTCATTTTTTTCCAGATAGGATGCGATGTTAAGTGCTTGTTCGTGAACGGTCTGGTCGCGCAGCATCAGCAGGGTGCTGCCGATATTGATATGGATGATGGCCGCCAGTAATGCGCTGAATACAACGGTGGTCGCAATTACGCGCCATATAACCAGTGACAGGATAGAGCGCTCAAAGGGCATCATTGTTGCCTGTCTCTGCAAGTAAATATCCGATGCCTCTCAGTGTGTGGATTTCGACGTTTGCCCCTGCCATTTCCAGTTTGCGCCGAAGGCGGTGCATAAGCACTTCGATTGAATTGGCGGAGCCTTCTGCGCCAAACCCGTAAAGGCGGCTCTCAATAATGTCCTTGGTGACGACTTGCCCGGTGGCGCGCAGCAGTTGTTCCAACAAATCGATTTCCCGGCGTGACAGGGTCAGGGGCTTGTCCGCGACCTGCGTGGATCTTGTGTCGGTGTTGAAAGAGATATTACCTGTATTCAGTATTTTGCTGAGCGCGTTTCCGGGGCGGCGCAGCAATGCTCGGATGCGGGCGACCAGCTCCTCTATGGCAAACGGTTTCAGAAGATAATCGTCTGCGCCTTCGTTCAGTCCGCGCACCTTGTCTTCCAGCGTGTCGCGGGCTGTCAGGATAAGTACCGGAATTTTGTTTTTCATGTTGCGCAATTCTTGCAACAAGCTGATGCCGTCCCTGCCTGGCAGGCCGAGATCAAGCACGACGAGATCGTAAAATTGGGTTTGCAGTGCTGCGTCCGCGTCTTCAGCGCACGCCATATGGTCAGTCTCAAAGCCGGCCCGTGCCAGACCTTCAATGGTCAGGCCGGCAAGTCGTTGGTTGTCTTCAACCAGTAACAGTCTCATTTTTTGTATAAATCCTTTATCCTGCGCCCATGCCGTAACTTTCACCTTTGATGTAGGACATTAGCATCAGATTTTCAGTTGTGACTTGCCTCAGGCTTAAAGCGACTTCCTGGCGCAAATCCTCTTCCGAAACGATGCCGTAAAATTGTCCGTCTTCTGCAACGGGCAGGCAGCAGTAATTATACTTGCAAAGATAGAAAAAGGCTTCTCGAAACGAACAATCGCGCGTTACGGTCAGCGGATTTACTGTCATGACCTCAAGAAGTGAAGTGTTGCGCGGATTACGCCCTTGCCGAACGACTTTTTTGATCAGGTCGCTGTTGGTAAAAAGACCGGCGAAATGGCCGCTGACGGTGACGCCGACAGCATGGCTGTTGTGCGTTTCCATCAGGTTGATGGCGTCTTCGACGGTTTGCGATGCCTCTATCGCTGAAACCGGTTTTTTTTCAACCACGGTTCCCACGGTTCTTGTCAGAGCAGACATGTGTGCCTCCATTGTTTTGATTATTTAATGGTAGGGCGCGTGCCTTACGGCGAGCTTACAAAGTCCCTGTTTTTTTTATCTTCCCCGGAGGTGGAATGCCTTTTGATTGGGAGCGCTTGTTTACTTTTTTCTGTGGGTTAAAACGCGCGAGAGCGCCTGCATCCATTGTTAGCCCATAAGAATCCATGGTATCCCATAAATATCCATGTGTTCCCGTTTGGGGCGCGTGGCCCGCCTGAATTAGTCCCGGGACAAGCGTTTTTGCAGGAAGCGTTTTTGCCGAAGCGGGACGTAAGTGGTTGAATTTAAAATAAGGGGAATGAACAGACCGCATGGCGCTGTTCCTATCGACATACACCAATAAGGTTGACCGCAAGGGCCGCGTCTCGGTGCCTGCGCCGTTCCGCGCCGCGCTTTCGACGCAGGCGTTTCAGGGTGTTGTCCTGTTCCGCTCCAATAACCATCTTTGTCTGGAAGGGTTCGGGCAATCTGCGATGGAAGATTTGAGTGACAGGCTGGAGCATTTTGATTTGTTCTCTGCAGAGCAGGATGACATGGCGACCGCGATTTTTGGCGATGCCGTGCAGCTGCCGTTCGATGGTGATGGCCGCATCGTGCTGTCCGCCGATCTGATCGCTTTTGCCAAGCTGGATGAGCAGGCCGCCTTTGTCGGTCTGGGGCGCAAGTTTCAGGTCTGGTCGCCTGCCGAGTTCGAGGCGCGCCGTGCCGCCGCCCGCAAAAGCGTGCAGGAAAAGGGGCTGACCTTGCCAAAGGGAGGTGCGGTATGAGTGAAGCGCCTCACATTCCGGTGATGCTGAATGACGTTCTCGCGGCGCTGTCGCCGCAGAGCGGGGAGCTATATGTCGATGGCACGTTTGGTGCGGGCGGCTATACCAGCGCCTTTCTTGATGCTGCCGATTGTTCTGTTGTCGCGATTGACCGCGATCTTTCCGCGCTGGAGGCCGGGGCTGCCCTCAAAGATAAATACGCGCCGCGACTGACCTTGTTGCGTGGCCGGTTTGGCGATGCTTTGTCTCTGGTTAATGATGCCGGTTTTGCGTCCGTCGATGGCTTCGTTCTGGATGTTGGCGTGTCTTCAATGCAGCTCGATCAGGCGCGGCGCGGCTTTTCTTTCCGCTATGATGCGCCGCTTGATATGCGCATGGACCAGAGCGCGGGGCAAACGGCAGCTGATGTCGTTAATTCTGCCGATGAAAAAGATCTGGCCGATATTATCTATCGCTATGGCGAAGAGCGTCAGTCCCGCCGTATTGCGCGCCGCATCGTTGCCGCCCGTGCCGAGGCGCCGATTGAAACCACCGGCCAGCTTGCCGAGATCGTACGCAGCGTTGTTCATAAATCGCACAAGGATACGATTGACCCTGCGACCCGTACCTTTCAGGCGCTGCGCATCTATGTCAATGATGAGCTTGGTGAATTGGAGCGCGCGCTCGAGGCTGCGGAAAGTCTGCTTTCCGAAGGTGGCCGCCTGATCGTTGTGTCGTTCCATTCGCTCGAAGATTCTATCGTAAAACGTTTTTTGCGAGAGCGTGCCGGCCTTGAAAGCCGCGGCTCTCGTTATCTCCCTGACGTGCAGGATGACGCGCCCGCGCCAACCTTCATGCTCCCCTCCCGTAAGGCCATCTTCCCCTCGAAGGAAGAGGCGGCCTCCAACCCTCGTGCACGGTCGGCGCGTATGCGTGTCGCCATTCGCACAAATTCTCCTGCTCAAAATACCCTTCCTGCCACCGTTAATGTCGGAGGTCATGGATGAGGTTATTTAGTATTTCGACCCTGTTATCGATTGCCGGCGCAGTCGCTGCCGGTGCTTTGCTGTTCTGGACGTCGCAAAGCGTTCAGCGTGAAGAAAGCCGGCTTGCGTCTCTGAATAAGTCGGTCGCGAATGAAAATCAGTCGATCCGCGTTCTTCGCGCCGAATGGGATTATCTCAATCGCCCTGACCGGCTTGAAATTCTTGCCACGGAATATCTTGGTATGTCTTCCTCTGCTGCGGCATTCACTGTCAGGAATGATGTGTCCTCTCTGCCGGAAATCGTGGTTCCGGCGATCCCTATGCGCAAGCCTGTTATGGCTCCCCAGCCGGCCGTAATGCAGTTTGAGGCTCCGGGGGCGCCGATGCCTTCAGAGCCGCCGCGGCCCAAGAAGCAGGATGGCGAAACCTTCCGGCAATTGCTTGAAAACCTGAATACGGAAGGGGGCGCGCAGTGACCAGAATGCCGTCCTTTGTCAGGAAGACTTTGCGTATTCGCGGTTCGCGTCACTCTGCGCTTGATATGGCGCGCGGCCGTGTTGCTATCGTCAGTGTTCTTTTCGTGCTGGCCTATATTCTTGTCGCTGCGCGGGTTTTTGACCTCTCTATCATTCAGGGGAGCGGCTTGCATGCCGAGACGGATTACGGCCAGTTTGCCGCCGCACCCGCCTCCGAAAAATTCCGCGCTGATATTGTTGATCGTAACGGCGTTATTCTGGCGACCTCGCTCGAAACGGCCTCTCTTTATGCCGATCCGGCGCTGGTGCCAAATCCGGAGGGTGTCGCGCGTGACCTTGCCGATCTGTTTCCCGATCTTGTCTATGGCGATGTCCTGCAGCGCTTGCAGCGCAAGGGGCGTTTTATCTGGATCAAGCGTAACCTGACGCCGGAAGAGCAATATGCTGTTCTTGAGCTGGGCCATCCCGGTCTTGATTTTAAGGCCGAGCGCCGCCGTATCTATCCGCAAGGGCCGCTTGCCGCCCATCTGGTCGGTTATACTGATGTTGACGGTAACGGCCTCGCCGGGGTGGAACGCAGCTTTAACGCGCTGCTGGCCGGTGGCGGCGATCCGCTTGCCCTGACGCTTGACGTTCGTTTGCAATATATCCTGCATCGCGAGATCGCTGCGGCGGTTAATGAATATACAGCCAAAGGCGCTGCCGGCGTTATTCTCGATATTGCCAGCGGGGAAGTTCTTGCGGGTGTGTCGATGCCGGATTTTGATCCGCATGATCCCGGTGCTAATGGTCAGGCGGCATTGTTCAATAATTTGACGCTCGGCGCGTTCGAGCTTGGTTCGACCTTCAAAATCTTCTCGACGGCGGCGCTTCTGGAAACCCATCAGGTGACGCTCGCCCATAAATTCGACGCGACCAAGCCGATCCAGCGCGGCGGCTTCAAGATCAATGACTATCATGCCGAAAAACGCTTCCTGACCATTCCTGAAGTTTTCATGCATTCCTCGAATATCGGCGCGGCGCTGATGGGGGAAATGGTCGGTTCCGAAAAGCTGCAGGATTTTTACCGCGATCTTGGCCTGATGGACAAAATGGCGCTGGAAATTGATGAAGTCGGCGCGCCGATCCTGCCGCCCGTCTGGCGCGAGATCACGACACTGACGGCCTCTTACGGTCACGGCATTGCCGTCACGCCGCTGCAATTGGTTTCTGCCGCTGCCAGTATCGTTAATGGCGGTATCGCCGTGCAGCCGACCCTGATTTTGGGCGAAAATACGGCGGAAGAGTCGCGAAAAGGCCCTGAAATCCGCGTTGTCTCGCCGCAAACCGCGCACAGGATGCGTCAGCTTATGCGGCTGGTTGTCTCCGAAGGTACGGGCGGTAAGGCCGAGGTGCCCGGTTACAGCGTTGGCGGCAAAACCGGCACGGCGGAAAAGATCGTGAACGGCAAGTATGATCGCGGCAAGAAAATATCATCTTTCCTCGGTTTCTTCCCGATGAGCGCGCCGCGCTACGCCGTCTTTGTCATGGTTGATGAACCGCGCGGTACAAAGAAAAGTTTCGGTTACGCGACTGGTGGCTGGGTTGCCGCCCCTGCAGTCGGAAAAATTGTTCAGTCCATGGCTGCGGTGCTTGGCATTCCGCCTGAACAGGGCGGCCCGCAGGACGATATCGCCGCGGCGCTGAAAAGCTATGTGCATTACAAAGAAGAGGAGGGCGCAGGTGCGTCTCGCTGATCTTGTTGAAACATACCGGGGCGATTTTAACCCGGAGATCAAAGGCCTGACGCATGATAGCCGTCAGGTGCGCGAAGGCTGGCTGTTCGCCGCCTTGCCGGGCGTGCGTGAAGACGGTGCGCGCTATATCGTTGATGCCATCCGCCATGGCGCGGTTGCCATTCTCGCGCAGCCGGGCACGCGGATAGAGGAAACCGGCGAACAGGTCGCGCTGGTCACGCATGAAAATCCACGCCGGGCGCTGGCGCAAATTGCCGCGCGCTTTTACGGCAAGCAGCCGGAATTTACCGTTGCCGTTACTGGCACAAACGGCAAAACCTCCACGGTCGATTTTACCCGCCAGCTCTGGCAAGGGCTTGGCCTGAAAGCGGCCAGTCTTGGCACGCTTGGTGTGCGCGGCCCCGGTGTCACAAAATCCGGCTCTCTGACAACGCCAGATCCTGTGGCGCTGCAGGCCGATCTCGCCGACCTCGCCGCCGCAGGTGTCACGCATCTGGCCATGGAGGCATCGAGCCACGGTTTGCATCAAAGCCGCCTTGATGGTGTACGGGCCAGCGCAGCAGGTTTTACCAACCTCTCGCACGACCATCTTGATTACCACAATACGATGGAAGATTACCTGATCGCCAAGGCGCATCTGTTTGCAGAAATTCTTCAGCCCGGCGGCACGGCTGTCCTGAACGCCGATATTCCCGAATTCGCCGAGCTGCGCGCCCGCGTTGAAGGCCGCGACTGCCGCCTTATCTCTTATGGTTGGCAAGGGCAGGACATTAAAATTACCGGCCTGACCCCGACCCCCGCAGGCCAGCATCTTGAAATTGATGTTTGCGGCCAGTCTCACCAGATTGACCTGCCGCTGGTCGGTGAATTTCAGGTCATGAACGCGCTGTGTGCGCTTGGGCTGGTGATCGCCGGAAGCCCTGACAGCGCCGAACAGGCAATCAAGCTGCTCCCGACACTCAAAGGCGTCCCCGGGCGGCTCGAGCTTGTGCCCGGCCATCCTAAAGGCGGTGCGGTTTATGTCGATTACGCCCACACGCCCGATGCGCTGGAAAATATCCTGAAGGCCCTGCGTCCGCATACGCATGGCAGGCTGCTGTGCATTATTGGCTGCGGCGGTGATCGCGATGCGCGCAAGCGCCCGATCATGGGCAAGATTGCCGCCACGCGCGCCGATCTTGCCATTATTACCGACGATAACCCGCGCAGCGAAGACCCGGCGCCTATTCGCAGGGCGATGATGGCCGGGGCGCAAGGGGCGGAAAACATCCGGGAAATAGGCGACCGGCGCGAAGCGATCCGCTGGGCGATTAACGAAATGAAGGAAGGCGATGTTCTTGTGATTGCCGGTAAAGGCCATGAACAAGGGCAGATTATCGGCGATACGGTCGAGCCTTTTGATGATGTAACTGAAGCAAAACAAGCCATGGGGACTGCGTAAATGACAGGCGGCTCAAATATAATCTGGACTTCCAAAGAGGCTGAAAAAGCCACCGGAGGACATTCCGCCAGAGAGTGGGCAGCCACAGGCGTGTCTATTGACACCCGCACGCTGCAGCCTGACGATCTGTTCGTTGCGCTGCAGGGCGATCATGGCGATGGCCATGCCTATGTCGCGCAGGCCTTGGAAAAAGGCGCCGCCGCCGCGCTGGTGTCGCGCGTGCCTGATGGTGTTTCCGCCGATGCGCCGCTGTTGGTGGTCGCCGATACGCTGGAGGCTTTGCGCGGGCTTGGCCATGCTGCGCGCCATCGCACCGGCGCAAAAGTCATCGCCGTTACCGGTTCGGTCGGCAAGACCGGCACTAAGGAAATGCTGGCGCTCGCCTTTGGCGCGCTGGGGCAAACCCATGCCAGCAAGGCGTCTTATAATAACCATTGGGGCGTACCCTTTACGCTTGCCAACATGCATGAAGGCGCTGATTACGGCGTGTTTGAAATCGGCATGAACCATGCCGGGGAAATCACGCCGCTGACCCAGATCGTTCACCCTGATATTTCCATTATCACCACCATTGCCCCTGTGCATATGGAGCATTTTGAATCGCTTGCTGAGATCGCTGATGCCAAGGCCGAAATCTTTGACGGCATGGACCATAACGGCACCGCCATCGTGCCGCGTGATAGTGAATTTTTTGCGCACCTGAAAGCCAAAGCGCAAGCGCACGGCGTAAAAGTTGTGTCCTTTGGCGAAAGCGCCGAGGCCGATATTCGCCTGCTCGATTGCCTTGAGGCCGTTAATGGCTCCCGCGCTAAAGCGTCCGTCCTTGGCGAGGAAATCAGCTTTTCTTTGCCGGTTCCCGGCCGTCATATTGTGAATAATGCGCTCGCCGTTCTGGCGGCCGTTAAGATTGCCGGCGGCGATCTGGAAAAAGCCGTCAGGGCTTTGGCAAAATTCAAAGGCGTCTCAGGGCGCGGCAAGCGTGAACTGCTGGATATTGGCGATCCTGACAACCCTGTCACCTTGATTGATGAGAGCTATAACGCCTCGCCGGTCGCGATGAAGGCTGCCTTTAAAGTCCTTGCCTTGATTGATCCGGGGCGCGGCGGTCGCCGTATTGCCGTGCTTGGCGATATGTACGAGCTTGGCAAGCAAAGCGCAAAGCACCATGCCGAATTGGCCTTGCCTTTGACCGCAGCGGATGTTCAACTCGTTTATACGTGCGGCCCGCTGATGAAAAATCTTTATGATGCCCTGCCGCAGGACCGGCGCGGCGCGCATAGCGATGATAGTGTCGAGCTGGCGAAAATCGTCCCCGATGTCCTGACCCCCGGCGATGTCGTCATGGTCAAAGGCTCGCGCGGCGGCGGCGAAAAACCGCGAATGCAAGTAATTGTCGAGGCGCTGCGCGCCTTGCCGGGCCGCAAAGGCGGCAAGCTGAGTAATAAGGAAGACATGGATGCTCTATAATCTGCTGACGCCGCTGGCTGATGAATTTATCTTTTTTAACCTGTTCCGTTATTTGACTTTCCGAACGGGCGGCGCAGTGATCACCGCGCTGATTATCTGTTTTGTCATCGGCCCCGGCACGATCCGCTGGCTGAAATCAAAGCAGGCTGGCGGCCAGCCGATTCGCGAAATAGGCCCCGACCATCTTTCCAAGGCGGGTACGCCGACCATGGGCGGGCTGATGATCCTGATTTCCGCCGGCATCTCGGTGCTGCTTTGGGCCAATCTCAGTAACCCTTATGTCTGGATTGTCGCCGGTGTTATTACCGCTTTTGGCCTGATCGGTCTTGCCGATGATTACGCCAAGCTGACCAAGCGCTCGCATGAAGGCGTGCCGGGCAAGGTGCGCTTGCTGCTCGAATTGGCCGCTGCTGCTGCTGCGGTTATCGCCTATCTGCATTTTACCAAAGACACGTTTGATACCGGCCTTGCGATTCCGTTTGTCAAAGATTACCTCTTGCCGCTCGGCCTGTTCTTCGTACCTTTCGCCGCACTTGTGATTGTCGGTGCATCTAATGCTGTAAACCTGACTGACGGTCTGGACGGTCTTGCCATTGTCCCGGTCATGATCGCTGCCGCTTGCTTCGGCCTGATCTGCTATCTCGCCGGTAACGCGGTTTATGCGCCGTATCTTGGCATTCACCTAGTTCCCGGTTCCGGTGAACTGGCGATTATCTGCGGCGCGCTGATCGGCGCAGGGATGGGTTTCCTGTGGTTTAACGCGCCCCCGGCCATGGTGTTTATGGGCGATACCGGTTCTTTGTCT
>CBDUPU010000007.1:0-22542 GCA_965369185.1 uncultured Rhodospirillales bacterium | reverse complement strand
CTCTCTGACCGGTGAAGACATCCGCGAAGGCATGACCTGCGTGTTGTCGGTCAAAGTGCCTGATCCGAAATTCTCCTCCCAGACCAAGGACAAGCTGGTATCTTCGGAAGTCCAGCCGGTCGTCAGCTCGGTCATTACCGAAGCGATCAGCACATGGCTGGAAGAAAACCCGAAAGAAGCCAAACAGATTGTCGGTAAGATTATTCAGGCCGCTCAGGCGCGTGAGGCCGCCCGCCGCGCCCGTGAAATGACCCGCAAGACGGCGATGGATATTTCCTCGCTGCCGGGCAAGCTGGCTGACTGCCAGACCAAAAAGGCCGAAGACGCTGAAATCTTCATCGTCGAGGGTGACTCGGCGGGTGGTTCTGCCAAGCAGGGGCGGAACCGGAAATTCCAGGCGATCCTCCCTTTGCGCGGTAAAATCCTCAATGTCGAGCGCGCGCGCGACGATAAAATGCTGGGCAATCAGGAGATCGGCACGCTGATCACCGCGCTCGGCACCGGCTACGGCGAAGAAGATTTCAATATCGAAAAGCTGCGCTATCACAAGATTGTCATCATGACCGATGCTGACGTTGACGGCGCGCACATTCGTACCTTGCTGCTCACTTTCTTCTACCGCAAAATGCCGGAGATCATCACCGGCGGGTACCTGTATATCGCCCAGCCGCCCTTGTTCAAAATCAAGCGCGGCAATTCAGAGCTTTACCTGAAAGATCAGGCAAGCCTTGATATGTACCTGATCGATGTGGCCATGTCCGACCTCGTCTTTACCGACGCCAAGGGCGCGCAGCATAGCGGCGAAGATCTCAAGGACATCGCGCTCAAGGCGCGCAAAATCAACCGCGCCATTGATGCGATTAACGAAAAGGTCAATAACCGCCTTGTGGTCGAACAAGCGGCGATTTGCGGCGCGTTTGACGAAAAAGTGCTGGAAGATAATGCTTTTGGCCAGCAAATGGCGGACAAACTCGCCGCGCGGCTTGATAAGCTCTCCGCCGAATATGAACGCGGCTGGAAGGCCGAATTTACCGCGGTCGGCGGCTATACCGTTACCCGCACATTGCGCGGCGTGACCGAGCGGGTGCTGATTATGCCCGACCAGATCGCCCTTGCCCTGCGCAAGAAGCTGCATCACGATCTGGAATGGCTGCAAAGCAACTTTGAAACCACGACCGAGCTGGTTGCCAAAGGCGACCGCAAGACCCGCATCTTCGGCCCGTCCGACCTGTTCAAGGCGATCGAAGGCGAAGGCCGCCGCGGCATGGCGATCAGCCGCTATAAAGGTCTCGGTGAAATGAACCCGGAACAGCTCTGGGAAACCACCCTCGACCCCGACGTTCGCACCTTGCTGCAAGTCACCGTCGAAGACGCCCAAGTCTCGAACGATTTGTTCTCAACCCTGATGGGTGAAAAGGTCGAGCCGCGCAAAAAGTTCATTCAGGACAACGCGCTGCGGGTATCGAACCTAGATATTTAAAAGGTTTTAAACCACTAAGGCACGAAGACACAAAGCCTTCCGTGCCTGATGCCGTCATCCCGGCGCAAGCCGGGATCCATTATGCCTGTCCACTTGTCTGATCGTGGCTGCATCATATCCATCCCCCAGCCCTAAGCGCCAGTCCTTGTCTCTATATAGATTCCGGCTTGCGCCGGAATGACGCCAAAAAATACAAAAAAATGCGCGCCGCCCGCACCCATAAAACCGTCATGCCCGCGCAGGCGGGTATCCGGCAAACCTGCCAAAATCTGCCCCCTTACAACCACGTCATTGCGAGCACAAGCGAAGCAATCCAGCCTAGCCAAAAGCTGGATTGCCGCGTCGCTTACGCTTCTCGCAATGACGGAGAAGGCTTGGTGTCTTGGTGCCCTTGGTGGTTCAATTTTATTCGTTTCAGCTTTGCTTTTCTGTGAATAAATTCCTATAATGTTCCCATGACAAATGACACTTTCCCGCCGGAAGCGGCGGAGGGCGGCGTGGCTCCAACCATAGGGCGCGCTGCGGATGATTTGGGGATGAACAATGATGCAGCGCCGGACGGGGCGGAGATTGCGGCTTTGTGTGCCGATCTGGCCGGGGCGCTGGTTAAGCCGGATTACGGCACCGACACGTTACGGCGGCAGGCGCAGCTGCTAGACCATTTGCTCTATAGCGTGATGGCGCGCAAGGTTGATGGCGGCGGCGATGCGTGGATCGATCTGGTGCTGAAAATCCAGAAACAGTGCATGGACACGATCAAGGCGATCAGCGCGGTAGATTATATGCAGGCAATTACCGCGCCGCGCCCCCGCCCCCCGCAAATCCCGGAACGAACTATAAAGGAGGGGCGGTAAATGGCGCGGCACTGGACGCCGGAAGAACGGGCGAAACAGGTGGCAGCGGTGCGGAAATGGAAGCCGTGGACGTGCTCGACCGGGCCGAAAAGCGCGGCAGGCAAAGCGGCGGCCAGCCGTAATGCGATGAAGCACGGCAGGGAGAGCGCGGAGATCGTGGCGCTGCGCCGTATCCTGCGCTTGCAGCGGAAGTTTCTTGACGATATATTGGCGCCTGATCACAGCAAGGCCGCGGAAGATCCGGATAAAAGCGCGGCGGGGAAGGGAAGCATGACATCGTTAGCGTTTAAATTAACCGATATTGTCGGCGAAGCGTTCGCCGCCAGCGATTTGCCGCGGGAGCTTGGCGTTGTGCGGGTTTCCGACCGTCCTGATCTTGCGCAGTTCCAGTGCAACGGGGCGATGGCGGCGGCCAAGGTCGCCGGAAAGAACCCGCGCGAAATTGCCACCGGCCTTGCTGAAACGCTGCAGGCTAACCCTGATTTTGCCAAGGTCGATATTGCCGGGCCGGGCTTTATTAATATCAATGTCACCGATGATTATATTGCCGCCCATGTCGGCGCGATTGCCGCGGATGAGCGGCTCGGCGTTCCGGCTTTGACGGACGGGCAGACGGCGGTGCTGGATTATGGCGGGCCGAATATTGCCAAGCCGATGCATGTCGGCCATTTGCGCGCGGCGATTATCGGCGATTCCTTGCGCCGGATTATGAAGTTTGCCGGTTACAAGACGCTCGGCGATGTGCATATGGGTGACTGGGGCACGCATATGGGCATGATTATCAGCGAATATATCAAGACCGGGCGGCAGGATTTTGTTATGCAGACCGACCTTGCCGATGATGCGGCGGTTGATGCGCTGATGCAGGACCTTTCCGATATGTATCCGAAGGTCGCCGCCGCCTGCAAGGAAGATGAAGCGCGCAAGAAAGAGGCGCAGGACGCGACGGTTAGCATCCAGAATAAAGAGCCGGAATATTATGCGCTGTGGCAGAAGATCAAGGAAGTTTCCGTGATCGGGATGCGCAATAACTATGCGCGGCTCGGCGTTCATTTCGATCTGTGGAAGGGAGAGGCCGATGTTCACGATGAAATCCCGCCGATGGTCGAAGACCTAAAAAGCCGCGGCTATGCGGTGGAAGATGATGGGGCTTGGATCGTGCCGGTCAAGCGCAATGACGATGCCAAGGAAGTGCCGCCGCTGATGCTGTATAAGCGTGACGGCGCGGTGATGTACGGCACGACCGATCTTGCGACGATTGTCGAGCGGATGCGGCTTTATAACCCGTCCAAGATTATCTATGCGGTCGATCAGCGCCAGCATCTGCATTTCGAGCAAGTCTTCCGCGCCAGCAAGATGGCCGGGATTACCGGCGATGATGTCGAGCTGACCCATGCCGGGTTCGGCACGATGAACGGGCCGGACGGCAAGCCGTTCAAGACCCGCGCCGGCGGCGTAATGCGGCTGGAGGATCTGGTGGAAATGGCGGTTGATAAAGCGCAGCAGAGGCTTGATGAAGCCGAACTGGCGCAGGACATGGCGGCGGAGGAAAAGGCCGATGTTGCCCAAAAAATCGCGATTGCCGCGATCAAGTTTGCCGATCTGCAGAACCAGCGCCAGTCTGATTATGTGTTTGATCTTGACCGTTTGACCAGCTTCGAGGGCAAGACCGGGCCGTATATGCTGTATCAGGCGGTGCGGATTAAGTCCTTGCTGAAAAAAGCTGAAGCGCAGGGGGATAAGCCGGGCAGCGAGTTTATTATTCGCGATGAAGACCGGGCGCTGGCGTTGCTGCTGGCGGAAATGCCGGATGCGTTTGATGCGTCGCTGCGCCACTATATGCCGCACCATATTTGCGAATATGCCTATAAGCTGGCGGGGCAGTTCAGCAGTTTTTACGGCTCCTGCCATATTTTGTCGGAGGAAGATGCCGCGCTGAAGGCAAGCCGTCTGGCGCTGTGCGAGCTGACATGCCGCCAGCTGGAGCTGGCTTTGGGCTGGCTCGGTATTGAAGTGCCGGAGCGGATGTAAATCAGTCGCTACGTTAGCGGGCGTGCAGGACGGTCATAAAGATATAGTTCCAGCCGCTCGAATCCTTATCGACGCAGAAGGAGCTTTGACCGGTCAGGACGGCATTGTCGCCAACCGGGTCGGCGCAGGTGGCGAAGGTGCCGGTAAAGGCGGAATCGCTGTTGCTGCAGTTCCATGATTCGACTGGCGGGACATCGCTCGGGTTGGTAATGCCGAGCTGGTTGTTGATTTCCGTGCAGACGTTCTTGGAAACGCGGCCAAGCCACAGGACGAGGTCTGCGCCTCTGGCGCCGCTTTCGCTGCCATGGCCGACGACCCGCAGCGAGGTAAAGAGCGGGCTGCTGACATCAAGGCAGGTGCCGCAGGGCAGGGACGGATCAACCGCATATTCTTCCGGCAGCACATAAGGCGCCATGCGCCCCCCGCTGCGGCTGAAAAAATGGCAACTCTCATCGCCCGGCGCTGAGGCATTGGTATAGGTGTAAGCCGTGCCGTTTTGCATTTTCAGCATGCCGCTGCTTTCTTCAAAACTGATCTGGTTTTCCGAGCAGCCTTTTAGCAGCAAACCGTTGAGCGCGCGCTCGTATTTCTGGGCGGTGGAAATCAGTTCAGAGGCGGCGATGCGCGCTTTCTGGCCTGACATATTCTCGCCGCCCTGACGCGCGCCGCGAGAGAAGGTAAACATCAGCGCGGCAAACAGGACGACAGCGATCATGACGATGAAGAAGGCGTTGCCGCTTTCCGAGGCTCGGTTCTGGCGCTGGTGATTACTCGGCGGCATCGCTGTCCTTGTCTTTGCTCCTCTGCAGGGCCTTCTTGGCGTCTTTACCGGCTTGCAGCAGAATATTCTCCACTTCCGGGTCAAGCTTGACCGGCGGCCGTTCCTGTACGGCTTTCCCGTCCGGCTTCGCCGGGGCTTGGGCTGGCTGTTGCTGCTGCTGCGGCTGTGCTGGTGGTTGCTGCGTAGTCGTCGCCGCTGCTGCTGGCTGCTGCGCAGCGTTATCTCCGGGCTTCTTGGCGAACAGGCCAAGCGGGCTTCCACCATTGCCACCATCGGCTGGAGCGCCTTGTGCCGGCTGCTGTTGCGGCGGCTTGGCTGACAGGGGCGGTGTCTGCTGCGGCGCTTGCGGAGCGCTGGCCGCCGCTGCTGGAGCGGCAGGCTGGGCGGCAGTTGCGCTGCCCGCGGCGACTTTTTCGATCGGGTTTTCGAGGCCGTAAACAGAGGCTATGGCGATCATGCCGCCTTCGGTTCCGGAGCGTTTGGCTTTTTTGCTGATCTCAAAGCCTTCTGCCATGGCGGCGATTTCCGGCTCTGTTTCTATGGCGACATCGGCTTTTAGGGCAGTCCAACTTTTATGCACCATCAGGTCGCGTACTTTGGTGATGATGCCTGCGTGCCTGATTAGGTTTTCGTCCGGCGGCGGGAGTGCGACAAAACGCGTTACGCGCATTGCCTTGGCGAAGCCGGGGTTTGAATAGAAAATGGACGATTCGATAACCGCTTCACCAAAGGTGATAATCGCCTGGCCTTCCGTAAAGGAACGCAACTCTTCGTAACTGGAGCGCGGTCGCAGTTGCATCCCGGCTTGCTTGGTGTCGTAATAAGATCCTGTGCCGCTACCACCGGAAAGCTGGAAGCTGGAGGCTTCCATAACGATGGCGGAGCCAACGGTTTTTTCAAAGAATTCCTTGGTCTGGGTCGGGTCTTCGAGTTTGCCAAAAATCTTGATGTTACAGTTTGCCGTGATCGAGCGGGCTTCTTCTTTGACCCTTTTTTCAAGGGCGGGCAAATCCTGCGCGGCGTAAACAAGGCAGAAGCCGAGAGAACGCGCCTGCGCGGCCATAACCGCCATACCTTGCGAGGTATAGTAACCGACCTCGTCAAAGATGGTCATGAACGGCGTTGCCGACTGGGTCGGTTTATTTTCGATGACAGTCGAGGATTCGCCTTCAACGGTCGCTCCGAGAGATGAGCCCATCATGCCTTTAATGGTCGCAGCGACGATTTTACCGAGGTTGGCGGTTTCATCGCTGGATTTTTCAAGAGCCGGGATAAGAACGACAAGGATGCGGCGGTTCAGAACGACATCGACCATGTCCACGTCTGCTGCCTGCGTATCAAAAATATAGCCATATTCGTCACCGAGCGATTGCAGCGCGCGGGTGAACTGCATCGACAGATAGCCGTGCTGCTGACTGGCGGTGGTGGTGTCGTATTGCGGCTGGTCGGGGCCGGGCGGTTTTACCTGCCCCTGATCGTCATAAGCATCGGCAATAAAGCCGGGAAGTGTATCGAGATAGCTTTGCAGACCGACCCGGATATGATCGGGAATAATCTCGTCGCGCGAAAGCTTAATGACGTTCGGCAGGGTAAGATATTCGCGGATCGTGCTGACCGACATCGGGATGTCCTGATTATCACGCTTCCATGTCAGCGCCGGCATGACCGAACTGATAAGGGAAACCGCACGTTCTTTCCACATGGCGTTATCGCCTTCGGCTTCCGGCATCAGGCTGACCAGCATGTTGGTCAGGTACGAAGCCGAACCGGAAGAGAACGGGTTCATGGTGTTGGACGGCGCCTTGGTATCGGAGTTGCCCGTCATGTAGTTCAGCACCATCAAATCGTCGTCACGGCCAAAACGGCGCACAAGCGATGATAGTGACGACCAAAGATCGGTGTCGGCCTTGCCGTCAACATAGACGAAGCCGGAGCCCCAGGCCATTGCGTTGGTCACAAGCGATTTCAGGCCCTCGGTTTTACCGGAACCGGTTGTGCCGAGGAACAGAATGTGCGTTCTGGCATCAGAGTTACTGAACCAGATTTCTTCATTTGTTTTTTTTACGTTGCCCAGATACAGAATGCCTTCCGCTTTGCCGCCGCGCCCGGGGCCGTCATTGTTGGCATCTTTCCATTTTGATCCCATAGGGAGTTTAAAGGCGAGACTGCGATCTTGCGAAGCCAGCCAGAAGAAGTAGCCAATATAGAGTAGAAGGATAATATCTGCGAACAGAACGGCATTTTGGAACAGGTATAATCCGCCTGCCCCCATAAAGAAGATGGCAAAAGAATTGGCCGGTACACGCAGCCATTCGGCGAAGCGCACATACATCGGACGGATATCGCGAAGGACGTCCGTATGTTTTCTCTCAAATTTTCTATCTAGTGCCATGGGCGGTTACTTATCTGTTAGTGCTCTTACTTTGCTTTTTATCGCTGCATTAAAAAGTCATCCGCGGATACCGGTACGCCGGGGGAGCCGGCGGAGTTCGGCGCTGATCCTGTGGAAGATCCTGTTGCAGCCAGCCCGCCGGAAGCGGCGTATTGCGGAGTATTAGGGCCAATCTGGGTTAGCAGAAATAGCAGCCCGCCGAGAATGATAATGCCGATGATACCGGCCAGTGCCTGACCTGAACGTTCTTTACGGCTGCCCTGAGAGACAAAAACGGCATTGCCGTCATCATTGGAACGGGACAGAGTTTCGGCGTGTTCCATTGCTTGACTGGTTGACATCAGCGCTTTCAGGGCTTTGGCGCGATTATCGAACGGTGCGATTTCGCGAGAGGCGCCTTTGGGCGTTTTCATTACCAGAAGATAGTCGGTGTCTTTTTGCTGCAGCTCAAAAGCTGCTTCTTTTATTTCTGCCAGTTCCATGCGCCATACCACAGGGGATTTAGCGTCGGGCAGTGACAATACCAGCGTATCGTTCACTACTTTGGCGCTCGAAGAATATCCTCCGGTGAGATTTTCCAGCCATTTCATCGTTTGTTACCCCTTGTGTCTTATCTTAACGTTATTTCTTTGTCGGTTTCTTAACGCCGGCTTGTGCTTTTGGCTGTTTTACGCCGCGCTTTTTCGATTTGCTGTAGTCAAGCTGCGGGATTGGACGTGCCCTTGCGGAATTCATATATTCCGAGATGCTGCCGATGGCGTCGCCAACTTTTGGCTTCGGGATCGGGCGCTGGGTCATTTTTTCGGCTTTGAAATGCGCCATCGCGCCCATCGCTTCAATATGATAGGCCTGACGTCCGAGGTTGTTCAGCGGATACCAGAGGTTCCTGTCATAGCCGCGCAACCAGACGAATTGCGCCGGCGCGAGAACCCCGCCTTCTTCACGCGCCGTTTGCAGGGCGCGCAGAAGGGCGGTCGTGTGAAAGGCGTGCTGGTTACACTTCGCCAAAGTCGATCCGGCGAGGCTTTTGTTCTTTAAAACGGCGCGCGCTTCTTTGATCAAATTTTTGTCTTTGGCTAGTTGCAGCCCTTTTTCCGATGACCAGCACATAGCAAGCCTGCCCAGCATGTTATCGGAATCGCCGCGCTTGCGCGCCGCTTTCAGGCAGCACGCCGCCAGCAGAATTTGTTTGTACGCCGGTAATTTAAGAGGCCCTTGCCAGCGCGGCCCGAGCTGCTTGGCGAAGGCGATAAAAGCGACGTCTTCGTCTAGTTTTCCGTCCGGAACGGGGATCTGGTTATAGGCAACCCATTCTTCCGGCCCCAAGGCTTCGGCAAAAAGAGGAAGCTCTGCCGGTACGGGAGAACCCGGCGGACGCGGCGGCATTGTCGCCGGGTTAAACTTGATAAAAGGCTGGATCACCGGGAAGTTTTTCGCCTGGGCGTTAATCAGCCCGTCAATATTCATTTTGCGGCGATACTGTGTGCCGGGGCCAAACATCAGTGCCCACATGCCCATAAGGCCAATGATAATGGCGATCGGCATGCGCACAGGCTCAAGCGCCAGTCGTGAAATGACGTTGATAAGGGTTCCGTCCAGCTCTTCGGCTTGCAGTTTCTGGATATCATCGACTGCCGCGACGGGGGACAAAAGTTCCCCGTCAATATCAACGCGGTAATCCTCGCTGAAGAAAATGCCGACCATCTTGATTTCTGCAACCCGCAGCCAGCGCATCGCGTCTTTGATCTGGTATTCGAAGAAATGCCAGAGCAATAGCCCGATTACAAAGAAAATGCCGCCAAGGATCAGCCACCCTATAGCGCTGTCATGAGTCGTGTTTTTTTGCCCGCCATCAGACATGATTGTTGCCTGCTAACCCCGCTACCAAAGATGTTTGTATCCGGAAAATGCCGTGCCAGTATAAAGGAATGGAATAGATATAAGGCCGCAGCGCCGGATGGAAAGTTCCCCAATTAAATCACTTTTACCAATTTACCAAAAAAATGAGGCTGTTGCTACTGAACAGGTGCGAAAATGGACAATTTCTGTGTCCTGAGAAAATGAGATAGATCAGGCCTTGTCATCGAAGACGCGTAGCAGTTCTTCGGAGAGTTCAGAGGCCGTTTCTATGATCTTTAGGTTGGCCTTGAAGCTGTGTTCAGCAAGACTGATATTTACGGCCTCTTCGGCAAGATTGACGTTCGGTGTGCCGACCAGCCCCTGTTCATCGGCGAAGGGGGAGCCGGGGTCGTAAGCCGGAACAAACGGCGTTGTTTTGGGAATGATGTCACTTTTTACGCCAAGGCCATTACCGTCATTGTCTGTGACGGACTTTTGCGTCGTTGTTACGGCACGGTAAGGGGCGTTTTCCGGATCTTCGAGCGAGCCGTTTGTCGTCATGTTTGCGACGTTTGCGGCACTGGCGCCGACCTGCTTTTTGCTCGCCAAAAGCCCGGAGAGCGCGATGTTTATCGTGTTAATCATAATTTTACGATAGCATGGTTAAGTTAAGAATGCTTGAAAAAGCGCTGAAAATAATAGGATATTTTAAAATCTTGCCAGTTGGGGATTTCAGAGATGAAAAGGATTAAAGCATTCACAATGATCGCAGCGGCTGCCGCGGTTTTCTCATTTACTTCAGAGGCTTATGCCGGGCCAAAGCCGTGGGTTTGGAGCTGGTGGGGCAGCCATTGGGAAGGGCTGGATTTTGTGCCGTATCAGAATGGCAAGCATCCGCATAATACCCAATGGGAAAAACGCGGCTGGCAGCCTGAATATTGGGCGGTGCAGCGCGAGAGCGGGATAGAGGTCGTGCGCGGCTTTTATTTCGCCGATATTGTGCGCGGTCAGTATGTGAAAGACGAAATCCCGGTGCTGGAGGTCGGGCCGGGCTTCTATAACCTTGGCGGCGAAGACCAGCGCCGCGTTGTTGCCATGGTTGATGATGTTTACGGCATCACCAATGCCAAGGAGTTCGGCATGTTCAACCTGGTCGACTGGGAAACCAAAGAGCCGATCGGCGCTTATACACGGTATGGGTTACAGCTTCAGTAAAAACGCTAGTCCTGTTTAGCGGGCAATGCCCGGCGGCGTTCGCGCCAGAGAATAAACAGGTTGCTGGCAATAATGACGATCGTACCCATGATAACGGGCGTGGTCGGCAGGTGGTCCCAGAACAGCCAGCCGAACAGCGTCGCCCAGAGGATCGAGCTATAGGCAAATGGACTGAGAAGCGAGGCCTCCGCCATGCGGAAGGCCACGGTTTTTATGATGAGCTGGATAAAGCTGGCGACGCCTGCGCCGATTAGCAGCCAGAGAGCCTGCGGCTGAGGCCACTGTCCGGCGAAAATCATGTAAATCCCTGAAAAGAAAATGCCAAGAGCGAGGAAGTAAAATACGGTGGTCAGCGCATCTTCTGTTTTGCCGAGTTCTCTCAGGAATATTTGCACGAGTGCGGTACTGATTGCCGCTGTCAGGGCAACGAAAATGCCGTAGGAGGCATAATACTCTCCGGAAGGCTGGGCGATCAGAATGACTCCGGCAAAGCCGGTCAGGACGGCAGCCCAGCGGTAGGGGCCGACCTGTTCTTTAAGCATGATTGCCGAAAGGATGGTGACGATCAGCGGCGCCGCGAATAGTAATGCCGTGACATCGGCCATCGGCATCAGCGCATAAGACCAGAAGACCATGACCACGCCGATATTTCCGGCAATGCCGCGGCCAAGATGCGAGCGCAGGCGCTTGGTCTTCCATATGTCATAGCGGCGTTTGGCCAGCGCGTAACCAAGCAGCAGCGCCATGGCGACAACGCCGCGATAAAAGACGGCCTCAACAGGGGAGTGGTATTCAGTGGCCTTTTTCACGAAGGCGTTCATGACGACAATAAGAAACGTCGCCATTACATAGTAGATAATGCCTTTAAGCGGGTGCTGCCGGGGGTGGTCGCCTTGCGGGGCGACGTTAGAACTTTCGTCAAAACTCATAGCGAGCCGTCAGGTTATTTAAGGTCGTGCTTCAGGGCAGGGGCTGTTTTTGCGGTGCCGATGGCCTTTCGCATGGACGGGATTTTTTCATAGATTTTTATAAAGGTTTCAATCCCGGTTGTATATGAGTGTTTGTACTGGTCATTGTCCTGCATATGGCGCCAGACCGGTTCTGTGGCCGGACGGTAGAGGGTAAAGTCTGTTTCGCCGATCCCGGCTTTGGCGGCAAGTTTCGCCCATGAAGACTTCAGGCCGTTATAGACGGTGGCGAGTTCTTCTTCATTTTTGAATAGCCATTCAACGACCTTGTCGCGGTCGATTTGCTCATCCGGCAAAAGCTGGCCTTCACCGTTGCTGATCAGGCCGTAAAGTTCCCGGCGTGCCTCGCGGATTTGCTCGATACGGTCCGGCCCGATTTCCGGCATGTCGCGATAGGCGTAGTACAAGAAGCAGTAATGGTCGAGTGCGAATTCTTCGAATGTATCGTCCGGCAGGGCAATCCATAGTCCGTTATAGAAGTTGGAAAGGTTCTCGCGGTTAATCGGCGCGGTCGCTGCAACGGGCAGGTTTGGTTTGGCTTCCGCCGGTGTGTTATTGGCGGGGTGGCGGGCGCGGCGAAATAAATCAATTAGCTTTTTCATAACCATGTTTTCTAGCCAAGAAAAAGGGCGTAGTCAATCAATTACGCCCTCCTCTTTTCCGGCTTGGTGGCTGCCGCCTAGTTCTTGGACTTATCAACCAGACGGTTTTTGGTGATCCACGGCATCATGGCGCGGAGTTTTTCGCCGACTTTTTCGATGTCGTGCTCGGCATTGCGTCGGCGCATGGTTTTAAAGCCTGCCTGACCGACTTTGTTTTCCAGCATCCAGTTGCGGGCGAAGGTGCCGTTCTGGATGTCTTCGAGGACGCGCTTCATCTCGGCTTTTGTCTCGTCGTTGATAATGCGCGGGCCGGTGACATAGTCACCATATTCTGCGGTGTTGGAAACTGAGTAACGCATGTTGGCGAGGCCACCTTCATAGAGAAGGTCAACGATCAGCTTGGTTTCGTGCAGGCACTCGAAATAGGCCATTTCCGGCGCGTAACCGGCTTCGACAAGTGTTTCGTAACCGGCCTGGATCAGGTGCGACAGGCCGCCGCACAGCACGACTTGTTCGCCGAACAGGTCGGTTTCGCATTCTTCGCGGAAGGATGTCTCGATAACGCCGGAACGCCCGCCGCCAATGGCGCTGGCGTAAGACAGGGCAATATCAAGCGCCGTGCCTGACGGGTTCTGGTGGACGGCGACAAGGCAGGGAACGCCGCCGCCTTTTTCGTATTCTGCGCGCACGGTATGGCCGGGGCCTTTGGGCGCGATCATGAAAATATCAAGATCCGGGCGCGGGTCGATCAGCGAAAAATGGATGTTAAAGCCATGGGCAAAAGCGAGTGCCGCGCCTTGTTTCATGTTGGCGGCAAGGTGCTCGTTATAAATGTCGGCCTGCAACTCGTCCGGGGTGAGCATCATGATGACGTCCGCCCATTTCGCCGCTTCGGCAACATCGGTAACTTCCAGCCCGGCTTTCTCTGCCTTGGCGGCAGAGGCAGAGCCTTCGCGCAAGGCGACGCGGATATTTTTAACGCCGCTATCTTTCAAATTGTTGGCGTGGGCGTGGCCTTGCGAGCCGTAACCGATAATGGCGACCTTCTTGTTTTTGATCAGATTAACATCGGCGTCACTGTCGTAATAAACGCGCATGTCGGTCTGGTTGGTCGGCATGGAATGGATTTCAGCTTTTTTAGTATTGGCCATAGTCTTTCCCTCTATTGTTTATTGATAGCGGCGGCGGTTAGTTTTTGTACAGCGCATCGCGGACAGCGTTGGTCAGTTTGATCATGTCCTGAGTGTCGCCGAGAATTTCGTTACCTGCGCGGCCGAACGTTTCGCCGTCAACCGTGACTTTTTCGATCGAGGCAGTGTAATTGGAGTTCAGGAGACCAAAGCCTTCCTGAAAGACGCATTCATAGTCGCGCTTTTCTTCCAGCCAGCCATCGACCATGACGGTGTGAATGGTGACATGGCGGAAATCCTGACCTTCGGGGGAGGGGGTTGCGGTCGTGCTTTCGATTTTGTTGACCTTTTGCCCGTCGGGAAGGAAGACGTTGACGGCGGCCTGACAGGCATTTGCCAGTTTCGCATCGGCTTGTTCGCGGTTAACGCAGCCTGTGAGCATTACAGCGCCGGTTAGCAAGAGAGCCAGTGAAAGTACACGCGATAGATTGGTCATCATTTTTCTCCACGTTTAAAAAATAAAAATCAGGCAGTTTCACCGATGGGCGTGGTGCCGCGCGAGATGGCGGCGGCCCCGGTGCGGCTGACATCTATGATACCGAGCGGGATCATCAATTCGATGAAAGCGTTTACCTTCTCGCCAGTGCCGGTGACTTCGAAAACAAAAGAATCCAGCGTACTGTCAACGACGCGGGCGCGGAAAATATCGGCAATGCGCAGCGCCTCGATGCGTTTTTCATTATGGCCGCCAACTTTGACCAGCGCCAGTTCGCGCTCGACATAGGGGCCTTCGATCGTCAGGTCGGAGACTTTGCGGACAGGGACGAGACGGCCAAGCTGGTTTTTGATCTGTTCGATTACCATAGGCGTGCCGGAGCAGACGATGGTGATACGCGAAAGATGCTCGGCGTGATTAACCTCGGCCACGGTCAGGCTGTCGATATTATAGCCGCGACCTGAAAACAGGCCGATGACGCGCGCCAGTACGCCCGGTTCGTTATCGACCAGCACTGAAAGCGTATGCCTTCCGATTTTTTCTTCGGCGGGGCCGATCCCATAAACGCTGTTGCTTTGTCCAGACATGGCGAGAATTCCTTTTACCCCATTGGTTTTACTGGGCTTCGCGGGCGCTGTCCAGCCCGGTTTTGTCTGCGGGCGTCTCGGTGGAAGGCGCGGCAACTGGATGCCCGTCCTGAAGCGGGTGGCGTTTTGTATATTCGATGATCCCTACCAGCACGAGGTAGATGAAGATGATGTAGCAGGTTATGAGCTTCCATTGTTTTGGCATGGCGTCATCAATGAATTCCGGCGGCGGGCGGCTGCCCCCTAAACCAGCCCCTTCGCGAATTTTCCGGCATCCGGGGCGAGGATCATTTCGTTATGAGCAGCGCCTGACGGGATCATCGGGAAGCAGTTTTCCTTGGGATCGACCATAACATCGACAATGGTCACGCGGTCGGTGGACAGCATTTGCTTGATAACATCGTCCAGTTCGCTCGCTTTGGTCGCGCGCAGGCCAATGCCGCCATAGGCTTCGGCGAGCTTTACGAAATCGGGCAGGCTTTCCGAGTAGCTGTGCGAGTAACGCTCACCGTGCAGCAGTTCCTGCCACTGGCGCACCATGCCCATCCATTGATTGTTCATGATAAAGATTTTGACCGGCAGGTTATACTGGATGGCGGTCGCGAGTTCCTGAATATTCATCTGGATGCTGGCCTCGCCGGCAACATCGATCACCATTGCCTCCGGATGCGCGGTCTGGACGCCGATGGCGGCGGGAAAGCCGTAGCCCATCGTGCCAAGGCCGCCGCTGGTCATCCAGCGGTTCGGCTTGGTGAAGGGCAGGAATTGCGCGGCCCACATCTGGTGCTGGCCGACTTCGGTTGTGATGTAAACATCGTCGCGCCCTTCGAGGTGGTGGCGCAGACGTTCCAGCGCATATTGCGGTTTGATGGTTTCGCCGGCCTGCTGATAGCGCAGGCAATTAACGGCACGCCATTTTTCGATACGATCCCACCAGCGGTTCAGGTCGGTTTTGCGTGGTTTATGGTGGCGGTGCTTCCATTCGCGGATCATTTCCTCGATCGCAATACCGGCATCAGCAACGATCGGCAGATCGACGCGGATATTCTTGTTGATCGAGCTGGGGTCAATATCGATGTGAACTTTAAAGGCGTTCGGGGCAAAAGCATCGGTGCGGCCGGTGACACGGTCGTCAAAACGCGCGCCGATATTAATCATGACATCGCATTGATGCATGGCGTTGTTGGCTTCGAACGTGCCGTGCATCCCCAGCATTCCCAGCCATTGCTTGTCATCGGCAGGATAGGCGCCCAGCCCCATCAGGGTGCTGGTGACCGGAAAGCCGGTCATGCGAACGAATTTTGTCAGCAGTTCCGAGGCTTTGGGACCGGCATTGATGACGCCGCCGCCAGTATAAAAAACCGGCTTTTTTGCCTTTGAGATGATAGCGATGGCGCGTTCTATGTCGTTATGGTTCGGCTTTACAGTTGGCTGATAAACGCGGAATTCTTTCTGGCCGGGTTTCTTGTAAATGCCTTCGGCGAACTGGACGTCTTTGGGAATATCAACCAGCACCGGGCCGGGGCGACCGGTATTGGCAACGTGAAAGGCCTCATGCACGGCGTCGGCCAGCTTGTTGACGTCGCGGACAAGGTAATTGTGCTTGGTGCATGGTCTGGTAATGCCGGTGGTGTCGGCTTCCTGAAACGCATCATTGCCGATCAGGAAGGTCGGCACCTGACCGGACAGGCATACGACCGGAACGGAATCGAGCATGGCGTCGGTTAGGCCGGTGACAGCGTTGGTCGCGCCGGGGCCGGAGGTAACGACGAAGCAGCCGACTTTGCCGGTCGAGCGGGCATAGCCCTCGGCGGCGTGGGCGGCGGCCTGTTCATGGCGCACAAGGACATGGCGAATTTTATCGGTTTTGAAAAGTTCGTCATAGATCGGCAGGACGGTGCCGCCGGGATAACCGAAGATGGTGTCAACGCCGTTATCAATAAGCGCCTGAATGATGATTTCTGCACCGGTCAGCGGCTTGCTGGCGGGGCGTTTTGCCGCAGCAGTGGTTTGTGCCTGCGCTTTGGTGTCGGTTTTTGTTCTTGAGGTTTTGGCCTGTGTCTGGGCGGCCTTTGATTTACCGGTCATTTGTTTGTCGTTCCTTGCAGTGCAGTTTGCCGTGGCAGAATTTACCAGACAAAATAAAGCCCGCTTCTGCCGTTTTCAAAAGCGCGGCTTGTAAGAGTTAATTTAAACCAAACCGGGCTTTTTTCATGTGCCCGTTATTCGGTTCATCACACTATTTATTACCACCATTTGTCCGTGTTTTGTCGAACGATTTCACCTTAGCCAAGATTTGTGCGGTGTGTCAACGCTAGCGCAATTTAATTTCAATATTTAAAACAAAATTATAAGTTTATTCTGATTTTTGGCGGGTGTGTTCGGCGGCATTAGCTCTGATTGTTTAGCCAGGTGACCTGACGTTTCGCGTAATTGCGGGTCTCTTGTTTGGCGCGTTCGATGGCGTCATCAAGGGACATGTTGCCGTGCAGGTGGGTACGCAGCGGATGAAAGCCCAGCGCGTGTGTAATCGGGGCTTTTTCCGGTACGGTGCCGTTGCCGATAAGTGCGTCCAGCGCGGCGACTTCATCAAGGATGCCGGTCTCGACCATTTGATCAAAGCGGGCATTGCAGCGGGCATACAGTGTGTCGCGGTCGGGATTGACGTATTTTTTTTCAAACCGCCAGTGTGCAGGCGGGCCAACGGGCGGCAGGGACTGCCAGTGGGCAAGGCTTTTGCCGGTGGCCTGCATGACTTCGTACGCGCGGATCAGGCGCTGGGTGTCGTTTGGGTTCAGGCGCCCGGCCATGACCGGGTCTTTTTCGGCGAGTAGGGCGTGAAAGGCGGGGTTGCCGGTTTCTTTTTGAAGCGCCATTGTCTGCGCCCTTATTTCCGGCGGCACGTCGGGAATAGGGGAAAGCCCTTCCATCAAGGTTTTTATATAAAACCCTGTGCCGCCAACAATGATCGGTGTTTGGCCGTTTTCAAGAGCGGTCTCGATTTCGGCCATCGCCAGTTCACGCCAGCGCGGTGCGGAGCATCTGTCGCCGGGCTGCAAGGTGGCGTAAAGGCGGTGCGGTGCTTGTGCTTGTTCGTCGGCTGGCGGCTGGGCGGTCAGGACGTGAAGGGCATCATAAACCTGCATTGAATCGGCATTAATGATAACGCCGTTCATTGCCGCCGCCAGTTCCAGCGCCAGCGACGATTTGCCGCTGGCGGTTGGCCCGTATATGACGTGAATTGTTGCTTTGCCGGTCAATGGTTGTCGGTTACCGGTTCAGGCGGAGGGCAACGAAGCGCACATCATTGTCGCGATGGACAAGCAGCAAGACCGAACTGCGCCCTGCTTTTTTGGCGTTGGTGATGATGTCGGCGGCTTCTTGCGGTTCACTGACACGCTGCTGGTTGATCTCGACAATAACATCGCCGGGGGTCAGGCCTTTTTCCGTGGCTTCGGAGAGCGGCTCCAGATCGGTGATCAGCACACCCTTAACATCTGCGGCGATATCAAAGTTTTCGCGGTCGGCAGATTCTATTGCGGATAGCGTCATGCCGACGCTTTCGATCACAACGCCTTTACTTTTTGGTGTTTTTGGCGCTGCGCCGGAGAGAAGTCCGTTTTCTTCTGCTTTTTCCAGCTCGCCAATTTCCGCTTTGGCTTTATGTTCCTTGCCGTCGCGCCAGTAGGTGAGCGTCACTTCTTCGCCGATCGGTGTTTCTGCGACCATGCGGGGCAGGTCGCGCATTTCCTGCACGGCGCGGCCGTTAAAGGCGATGATAATGTCGCCGGCCGATAGGCCTGCTTTTTCCGCCGGGCCAGTATCGGTGACGCTGGCAACAAGGGCGCCGCGAGCACGGTCAAGGCCGAGACTGTCGGCAATCTCTTCAGTGACCGACTGGATACGGACGCCGAGCCAGCCGCGCCTTGTGTGGCCGAACTTGATAAGCTGGTCAATTACAGGTTTTGCGAGGTTGGACGGAATGGCAAAGCCGATCCCGACGCTGCCGCCGGAAGGCGAGAAGATGGCGGTGTTAATACCGATTACTTCACCGTCGAGATCGAACATCGGGCCGCCGGAATTGCCGCGGTTGATCGAGGCGTCGGTCTGGATGAAGTCATCATAAGGACCGGCATTGATATCGCGCTGCTGCGCCGAGATAATACCGGCGGTGACGGTGCCGCCAAGGCCGAAGGGGTTGCCGATGGCCACGATCCAGTCACCGACGCGCATCTTGTCGCTGTCGCCAAATGGTACGGCGGTCAGATCATGGTCGGTCGGGATTTTCAGGACGGCAAGGTCGGTTTTTTCGTCACGGCCAAGCACTTCGGCTTCAACGGTGGCATCGTCCCAGAAGGTAACGCGCACTTCGTCGGCGTCTTTGACGACGTGGTTATTGGTGACGATATAGCCGTTTTCGGCATCAATGACAAAGCCCGAGCCAAGGGATGCTGGCGGAATTGACGGCATGCCGTGGCCGCGCCTACCCATAAATTCCTCGAAAAAATCCTCGAACGGAGAGCCGGGCGGAAATTGCGGCAGCTCTGGAAAGTCTTCCATCTCAATCGGTTTTTGCGTCGAAGAAATATTCACGACGGCGGGCAGGAGGCGGTCGGCCAGGTCGGCAAAGCTCGGCGGCTTGACGTGCGTGATGCTTGGCTGTTCCTGTTTTACCGGTTGCGCGTCCTTGGCCATTGCCGGGGTGGCGGCGAGAGCCAGCGCGATAATTACGGTCGAGATGAATGTGCGCATTATAAAAATATCCTTTTTGTTTCAGCAATTCGAAACACGGAAAATGATCTGGTTACCTGTCTGGTAAGGTAGGGCGTTCCAGCGCGGCGGTCAACTGCCTGAAAGACCTCTTAAAAGCCAGACAAGGCAAAATCCGAATGCCGCCATGCCGGCACCCATCAGGCGCAGCTTTTCCGGCGGCATGGTCAGGGCGAGGGCGAACATTTTGCGGATGCTGTCCGGGAACAGGGCATAGAGAAGGCCCTCAATCACAAAGACGAGGGCCAGCGCAGTTGTTATATAGAGGACGAAGTCGCTCACTTGGCGGTTTCACTGCCTTTGAAATACCGGAAGAACTGGCTGTCCGGTGACAGAATCAGGCGCGTTTCCGGCGTCGCAAGAGTGCTGCGATATGCTTCGAGAGAGCGGATGAAACCATAGAATTCCTTGTCCTTGTTAAAGGCGCTGGCATAGGTTTTGATGGCGATTTCATCGCCCTGACCGCGTGTGATCTGGGCATCGCGCTGGGCCTGGGCAAGAATAACGGTTCGCTCTTTTTCCGCGGTCGAGCGGATTTCAAGCGCGCGTTCTTCACCCTTGGCGCGGGTCTCTGTGGCGCGTTCTTTCAGCTCGGAAATCATCCGGCGCACGGTGGACTGGCGCAGTTCCGGTGTCAGGTCGGCACGGACGATACGGGTATCGACAACTTCGATGCCAAGACGGTCTTCTTTGGTCTTCTGGTTCACGCGGGTGCGGATTTCTTCCATGATGCGGGCGCGGTCTTCGGACAGAAGCTGGCGCAGGGTCGTGCGGCCAAGGATGCTTCGCGTGACGTCGTTCATGATGCTTTCAATACGCTGGTTGGCTGCGTAAACAGTACGAAGCGTTTTCATAAACATGAGCGGGTCGGTGATGCGGTAGCGGGTAAAGGTATCAACGATAATCGGTTCACCGCTGATAATGGCTTGCTGATCAACAACAACGCCGTCCTGTTCGGTGAGAAGCGGGCTGTCGCCGCTGCTGGAGATAACCATCTGTGCCGATCGACGGACAGGATGCGGCTGTCAAAACGGCGGACATCCTGAACGACCGGAATCTTGAAATGCAGGCCGGGGCCTTTGACGTCACCGACCGGCTGGCCGAGTTGCAGGACGATGGCTTGTTCGCGCTCATCGACGGTGAAGACGGACTGGCTTAAGGCGATTACACCAACAGCCAGTACGATTAACAGGATACCAAGTTGCAGTTTCATAATGGTTCGTTCCTTATTTCTTTACTGGCCGCGCTGTGTGCCGGCGGCGGGTTTTAGCTCGTTCAGCGGCAGGTAAGGCACTACGCCGGAGCCGCCATTGCTGTTTTCATCGAGAATAATTTTCTGCGCGTTTTTCAAAACCTCTTCCATGGTTTCAAGATACATACGCTTTTTGGTGACGTCTTCACCGGTCAGATAAGCCTGATAGATCGCGTTAAAGCGTTCGGCGTCACCTTTTGCCTTGGCTTCGACGGACTGTTTGTAGGCTTGTGCCTGCTGGCCCATCTGGATCGCTTCACCGCGGGCGCGGGGCAGGATGTCCTGACGGTACGCCTGGGCGCGGTTTTGCACATCGATCGCGTCCTGGTTTGCAGACTGAACGTCCTGGAACGCGTCCTGCACGTCCGGATGCACTTCGGCTTCCTGAATAAGGACCTGCGAAATGTTGACGCCGGAATTATAGCTGTCGAGTGTTTCCATCATGATTTCGCGGGCGCGGTTGGCAACCTCGGCACGTTCCTGCGTAATGATCGGGAACATACGGGTCTGGCCGACGACTTCACGGATCGCACTTTCGGCGACTTTTTTGATGGTTTGTTCCTGATCCTGAATTTCAAACAGGAAGTCTTCTGCCGATTTGATGTTCCACAGAACGACAAGATCAAGGTCAACGATATTAGCGTCAGAGGTGAGCATCAGGCTTTCTTCCGGAATGTCACGGGTGCCGACGCCAGCGCCGCGGGACATGGTTTCGGTAAAGCCGATTTCCATACGGCGCAGTTCCGAAACATTGACCTTGGTCACGGTTTCGATCGGCCAAGGCAGGTGATAGCCAAGGCCTTCTTCGGTCTGGGTGTTTGTCCACTGGCCAAAGCGCTGCTCGACCGCCTGTTCACCGGGGACAACGATGTAGATACCGCTGGCCATCCACAAGGCGGCTACGGCGAGAATGACCAGAGCGAAAAGGCGTCCGCCATGGAAATTTCCGGGCATTACGCTGCGGAGGTTTTCCTGTGCCTTGCGCAACATTTCATCAAGATCCGGTGGCGGTTCGTCCGGCCCGCCGCCCCATGGGCCGCGCGGTCCACCGCCGCCGCCATTGCCTTTATTCTGCGGGCGGTTTCCCCAAGGGTTTTTGCGCTTGTCATCGCCTGATTGATCTTGCCAGCCCATATTTTGAAAATTCCTTGCTATCTCTTGATTGCTAACGCTAACTAACAATATCGTTTTTCGAGAATAAGGCAAGGGGAAGGCGGGCAAGCTGATGAGTAAAATTTCGGAACAAAACGTACTGGAAGTATTGACTGCGGCAGGGATCGAAGGTTCGATTTCGGGCGTGAAGATCAGTGACGGCAAGGTGAGCTTTATTATCGAGGCTGATCCGAAGCTCGGTCCGAAAATGGAGGAAATGCGCCAGAATGCAGAAAGTGCGGTGCGGGGCTTGCCGGGCGTTGAAAGCGTCACTGCGATTATGACGGCACGGCGCGAAGGCTCTCACGCGGCCAAACCCGCGCGGATTGAAAATCTGGCGCCGGATATTCCCTATATTATCGCCGTTGCTTCGGGCAAGGGCGGGGTCGGTAAATCGACAGTCGCGGTTAATCTTGCTGCCGCTCTGGCGGCGCAAGGGCGCAAGGTCGGTTTGCTGGATGCGGACATTTACGGGCCATCGGCACCGATGATGCTCGGCGTTCACGGCAAGCCGGAGCTTAAGGATGACAGGCTGGTGCCGCATGAGGCGCACGGGCTGAAGGTGATGTCGATCGGTTTTCTTGTTGAGGACGATGCGCCGATGATCTGGCGCGGGCCGATGGTGCAAACGGCGCTGCGGCAGTTCTTACAGGATGTTGACTGGGGCGGCACAGAGATACTGGTCGTCGATATGCCGCCCGGCACCGGCGACGCGCAATTGACGATGGCGCAAAAAGTGCCGCTGGCAGGCGCGGTGATTGTTTCAACGCCGCAGGATATTGCGCTGCTCGATGCGCGCAAAGGCCTGAATATGTTCAAGCAGGTTGGTGTTCCGGTGCTTGGCATTATCGAGAATATGAGCGTCTATGTCTGCCCGCGCTGCGAACATGAAGAGCATATTTTTGGCGCGCAAGGGGCAGAAAAAGAAGCCGCGCGGCTCGGCTGTGACTTCCTTGGCGCAATCCCGCTGCATATTGAGATTCGCGAAGGCGG